>NZ_JBNNXT010000006.1:0-179217 GCF_052873815.1 Photobacterium sp. DNB23_23_1
AGCTCCGTGGAATAAAGAAGCTATATCAATACCAAGTATTGAGGGTTATCTGAATGTGGGTAGGAATACCCGCTTACCTATGAACTAACTGCCTTGACCGCACGTAATTATATGTATTCAGTTTCGTGGGTAGCTCAATATGAAATCGGAGATGATGATTAACAAAGGTAAGCCAGGTACGGCAAGAGAATACGCAAAAGTCCCCAAAGGGCGCCTCTCTCGTTTGGGACAACTAGGTTCATTGGCAACGCGTGTTGCTGGCAGCATGGTCACCGAAGGGGTTAAACAACTCGCCCAGGGAAACCGCCCCAAAGCCAGTGAGTTATTACTTACCCCAAGCAATGCCAAGCGTGTCGCAGAGCAATTAGCTCAACTTCGGGGGGCGGCAATGAAGGTGGGGCAGCTACTTTCTATGGACGCTGGCGACCTGCTACCCCCCGAGTTGACTGAGTTGCTCGCCCGTTTGCGGGCAGAAGCTAAAGCCATGCCCATCAGCCAACTCAACGCAGTCCTGCAGGATGAATGGGAGGTTGATTGGCAAGACAGGTTCCAAACCTTCTCTTTCTACCCCGTTGCAGCAGCTTCAATTGGTCAGGTTCATTCAGCCACTAACCTCAATGGTGAAAAGATAGCGCTGAAAATCCAGTACCCAGGTATAAAAGAAAGTATCGACAGTGATGTCGATAATGTCGCGACATTACTACGGGTATCAGGTCTATTACCCAAGGATGTCGATTATAAAGATTTGCTAGAAGAGGCAAAACAGCAGCTTCATGCTGAAGCCGATTATCAACTCGAGGCCTCATTACTCAAGCAATACCAACAGCACCTTGCTAATGATTCTCGTTACCTCGTCCCCTCTGTTTTCGATCAGTTGACGACTGAAAACATCCTTGCCATGCAATTTGTCGACGGCTTGCCAGTGGAGTCACTGGCGGATCAGCCGCAGCATACCCGTGACCAAGTCGTGGAGCTTGCTTTCGAATTGCTGTTCAAAGAAATGTTTGAATTCAAACTGGTACAAACCGATCCAAATTTTGCAAATTTCCAATTCAAAGAACAGACCCAACAATTGGTTTTGTTAGATTTCGGGGCGACTCGTGCCTACCCCACCCATGTTGCAGAAGGGTACCAACAACTGCTTAGCGCCGCCCTTTATCACGACAAAACGTGTATGAGTGATGCGCTACGACAAATCGGCTTTTTCAGCCAACCAATTACCCCCTCACAGCAAAGTGCCGTGATTGATCTTTGCTTGGAAGCCTGCGAACCGATCATGACAGAAGGCGTGTTTGACTTCGGCCAAACCGACTTAGCTAAGCGTATTCGAGATGCAGGCAGCGCACTGAGCATGAAGGAGAATTACTGGCACGCCCCACCTGCGGATGCAATATTCTTCCACCGTAAATTAGGTGGGCTTTACCTTCTGGCTGCTCGACTCAAAGCAAAAGTCAATGTAAGGGAGATCTTTTCTCCGTATTTATTGGCTCCAACAAGTACATAACGCGTTTCTCTACGAAGAAGGGCTCAGGTAATGAGCCCGCCAATAGCCAGCGTCATCAAACAATTCTTCATTAATAGCAATGGCATTTTCGATCGACAAAAACAGTGCAGAATTTTCTTCACCTAACATTTTAAGCTTTTCACGTGCCCTGTACAGTTCAGCGATGTAATCCTGCTGGATTTGTACTGACGGGCTTTGAGACTGACTCTGAGCAGCATAACTTTGACTCCGACTCCCTTCACCAGCTTGCGGTCCATCTTGCTCCAGACTGACAACAAGTAACGAGCAGCCTAGAGCCATACCTAACAAACCTGTCGTTATTACACTATTCATAATCATGCAACCTCAACCCCGAACATTAATTTCATAATGACAACCAATTAAACGACGTTCAATTAATGCAGGCTGAACGAGTGAGCCTTACTCTACATCATGCATACACTCAATATTCTGCCACCCCATATATACATAGAGCTGGATTCACTTAACTACATAGGAATAGAGAGGCAAGTTGCGCCTCCTTCACATTAGGGAGCCGATTTAGCTGATGCTGTATATGTCTCCGACTTTGGTAATTTCGGTTTTCGAGTAACAAGGAACACGGCAACGGCGGCCAAAACAAACCCAGCAACACCCAACTCATCAAAACTTTCACCAAAAATCAGCCAGGCTTGGAAAGCGGTCATTGGCGGCACGAGATAAAAAGTCGAGGCGACTTTAGATGACTCACCATGCTTAACCATGTACAGCAACAGTAAAATCGCCACGACTGACAACACCAAGACTAACCAACTCAAAGCAAACACAAATGTCGGGGTCCAGTTAACTTCCATAGTCTCGGTCGTCAATGCCACCGGTAAGAACAGTAATGCAGCCGCACTGTATTGCCACACCGCGCTTCCCACCATATCTATCCCCTGGCAGAATTTTTTCTGGTATAAGGTACCAAAGGTGATCCCCACTAAAGACAAGAGTGTGAAGAGATAAGCCATCTCACGGCTACCGTCCTGGTGCCAAGCCATATTGCCTTGTAAGACAAGATTAATCCCGATAAAACCAATGACGAGTCCAACCCACTGTGATGCCCGCATACGCTCTCCGACACAACCAAACATTACCACGGCGGTCACTATCGGCTGCAACCCGACCAACAGCGAACACAGCCCTGCAGGCATACCCAAACCAATGGCAAAATAGGTTCCTCCCAAATAAAAGCCGTGGATCAGTAACCCTGCGACCATGCAGTGGGCCATTGCCTTCCCGGTGGGGACTCGGGCTCTGAGAGTAACAACCAGCAACAAGAACACGGTGATATTCGCCACCATCCTCAACAGCAAGAATGTCGCCGGCTCAGCATAGGGTAAACCCAACCTTGCGCCAATAAAGCCGGAACTCCAAAGCACAACAAACAAAAATGGGATAAAACGCGTCATCATGACCCTCTCACTTTCTTTTTCCCTCAATAGCTTTTACTTTATAGGGGTACAAAAAACTTGGTAGGGACAGATTTGTGTATTTTTTAGGGTACAGATGAATGGATGACAGCCATAGCCAGTTGAAAACAAAATACCACTATGTATATCGATGGATTGCAGAGCGCATTGATAAACAAAATTTTCAACCCGGAGAGCGCTTGCCGTCTATTCGGGATCTGAGTCAACAACTGTCAGTAAGCAAAAACACGGTGATCCGTGCCTACCAGCAACTTGAGGCCAACCAGAAAATCACCGCTCTGGCTCGTTCTGGCTACCGAGTCAATACACCCGCCATAGCTTCAACCAGCCTCAAGCCAGTACCAGAACCCGGTTTTGTCGATTTAATGTCCTTGAGCAAGAAAATTATGGGGCTACCAATATCCCGTGAGGTACTGCCGATGGGCTCAGCTCATCCTGATACAGACTTCCCTGCCATCAATAGCCTGTATGCTGAGATTGGCCGTCATAGTCGCTATCAACGCCATATCCCCAGTCACTACCAGCTCCCCCCCGGCAACGATTTGTTATTGAAACAATTAGTAGGAATAAACCGAGAGCTGGGTATTACCACCTCCAAACAATCATTGCTGGTAACCCACGGTGCCCAGCAAGCAATCAGCCTGAGCTTGCAAGCTATCACCTCTACTGGTGATATTGTTTTAGTCGAATCTGCCAGTTACTTTGGTAACTTGATGTTGTTGGAATCTCTTGGCCTGAGAGTGATCGAAATTCCAGCTAGCCCAGTAACGGGGATCCACCTTGATGCCCTAGAGCAAGCTCTTAAAGAATGGTCAGTCAAAGCTATCTTGATTAACCCCAGTTTCAACAACCCCACCGGGTATGTGATGTCGACGGCTGATAGGCTTCGCTTTCTTGCTATAACCAGTGGGATCCCGATCATCGAAGATGATGTCTTTGGTGGGCTAGCCTATCAGCAACGTCCCCTGCCACTGAAAACCCTCGACCAAGATAATCGGGTGATCTATTGCAACTCTTTATCGAAAACCCTGGACTCCCGTCTTCGTATCGGCTGGGTCATTGCCGGACAATACCAAACTGTGATTGAAAAAAGACTACTGACTGACAACATGGGCAGCCCCAACCTAATCCACTCTGCCGTAGCCCAATTCCTTGAAGGGGGAAAATACCGTCAGCATCTTGGAAAAATTCGTCGCAGCTATGCTAAAAAACAAAAGCTATTTTCTCGGCAACTAACCAAAGCCTTGGATCACTATCCGCAACTACAGGGACAATATCATCTTACTCAGCCAGTTGGTGGGTTCCTATGCTGGCTCATCTTACCCGAAGAGGTAAACAGCCAAGCCATCTACCAAGAAACACTAAAACAAGGGATCAGCGTATTACCTGGCAGCATGTTCAGCACCAACAAGCGCTATGCCCATTGCCTACGCTTAAGCTTTGCCAACTTTCGCGAAGACGACACCTGGCAACGCGGGCTAAGGCAACTGGCTACGATCATTGCGAGACAAATCATCCCTCTGACCGGAGACACCTGAACCAAACTGCTACACTACTTGTACCCTAATGAATAGAGGAAGGAGCCTTCATGATTTCAGGTCATACTTTATCTGCCACGGTAAACTCTGTATTCATCACGCTGCTATGCGGTATCGGCTTAACATCGGCACCCAAGGTTATTTCGGCCCCAGCTGTTGCACTTCAAGGCAGTAGTCAAGGGATGAACTACGTCGTCGAAAAAATCGCACAAACCGATGGTGTGCCATGGGGTATGGTATTCACCCCCAACAATCAATTACTGATCACCTACCGCGACGGCACTGTTCGCCTCCTTGATCCAGCCAACGGCACAATACAAGATGTTTCTGGACAACCCGCTATCAGCCAATACGGCCAAGGTGGGCTGTTAGATGTCGCGAAACTGACGATCGTTAATGACAACAATGCTGCTCAAACTTGGTATTATTTTACCTATAGCAAGGCCAAGGGCGGAGAGGCGGCAACGACCCTCGCCCGTGCTCAACTAGAGGGTCGCCGGTTAACACAGTGGCAAGATTTATTGTTCACTCAATCACTCAGCGATGCTTCTCGTCACTTCGGTAGCCGTATCGCTTTCGATGACGAGGAACACGTCTTTTTTTCTATCGGTGATCGGGCACACCGGCCTAACGGGCAAGATCTCTCTACCCATGCCGGCAGCATCCTGAGGCTCAACCTCGATGGCTCTGTGCCTAAAGACAATCCTTTTGTCAATACCGCCAACGCCTTACCGGAAATATGGAGCTACGGCCACCGCAATCCACAGGGGTTGCAGTTCGATCCGCTAACCCATCGCCTGTGGTCCAATGAACACGGACCTCGTGGCGGAGACGAAATCAATTTAATCACTGCCGGCGCAAACTATGGTTGGCCCAAGATTTCGCATGGCAAAGAATACTGGGGGCCAATTGCTGTCGGGGAAGGCACCGAGAAAGACGGCATCATCTCACCACTCAAGGTATATATCCCCTCCATCGCTCCGGGTAGCCTACTGCTATACAGAGGTACCGCATTTCCCAACTGGCAAGGTCACCTATTTAGTGGCGCACTGAAACTGCGCCATTTAAACCGGGTGAGCGTTACTGACACTGGAAAACTAGAAAATGAAGAGCGATTACTTGAAGAATTGGACGAGCGGATCAGAGCACTGGTGTTAGACGAGCAGGGCTGGCTATATTTCTCGGCCGACTCTGGTACCATTTACCGACTAAGGCCTCATCCAAGTAAATAAGCTCAACCCATTATCATCACTAAGCCGTGTTACAGTTTGTCCTGTTGAAACAAGAACATCAACCTCACAACCCAGTAAGGCTCTGGGTCAGTGCTGCATGCATATTATGCATAGTATCTTTGTTATTTTCTCATTTGTGTCATAGGTTGAATTCCACTACCATCCCCGCTCTTTTTTGCACTTGAGGCACTGATGTTTTCACAATCACTCACAGCCCAATTAATGCGTATGGTACTGCTGCTTACTCTGACCTTGATCGCGGTTCACCACTGCCAGCCATTGTTGGACTCGTTGGCTGAGCATGCCATGAGCGGCGGTTGCCATCAGCAAAACTCAAATGACCACACTTTGACTGGACTTTAACAATGAGTATTTTTCGCTTTCCACTGCTTGTGTGGATGGGCATTGGAACACTAATTATCAGCCTAGGGATCAGGCAGTCTTTTGGTATCTTCATGATGCCGATTTCTATGCATTTTGATACTGGCCGTGAGTTTTTTAGTCTGGCTATCGCAGTTCAAAATCTACTCTTTGGTGTGTTCCAGCCGTTTGTCGGCATGGCTGCCGACCGGTGGGGCGCGCAAAAAGTGATCTGGACCGGTGCCATTGCCTATGGTTTAGGTTTGTACCTCACCTCTCTTGCAGTTGAACCAAGCTGGTTATTTGTCTCCCTCGGCGCATTGGTTGGCCTTGGCTTAAGTGCGACTAGTTACGTTATCGTACTGGGTGCCGTTGCGCGTGTAGTCCCCGCTGAGCATACAGCTAAAGCCTTCGGTCTGACTACCGCAGCTGGCTCTTTCGGTATGTTCGCGGTGATCCCGGGAGCCCAATACATGCTAAGTGAATTCGATTGGCAAACCGCCCTACAAGTGTTCGCCATGCTGTGTGCGCTGATGATGGCGTTCTCATTCTTCATGAAAGCCAACAAACAAAGCACAGCATCAACGGCACCATCAGAGCAGAAGCAAACACTGAAAGAAGCGTTAAAAGAAGCTTTTAGCCACCGTGGATACTGGCTCATTCATATGGGCTTTTTCGTGTGTGGCTTCCACGTTATGTTCATTGCGACTCACCTGCCAAGCTATCTAGCAGATAAAGGGTTACCGGGCTCCACTGCCGCCATGGCACTGGCCTATGTAGGTATTTTCAATATCTTCGGTAGCTACTTCTGGGGAGTGATGGGTGACAAATTCAACAAGCGTTATGTGATGTCTACCCTGTACATTATGCGTACCTTGGTTATTGCAGCCTTTGTTACTTTACCTGTAACAACAGATACGGCTGCGATCTTCGGAGGTGCTATTGGTTTTTGCTGGCTAGGTACCGTGCCACTAACCTCTGGCTTGGTTCGCCAGATCTTTGGCCCGCGTTACCTATCCACACTATACGGATTGGTTTTCTTCACCCACCAAGTCGGTAGTTTCCTTGGTGCATGGTTCGGTGGTCGCATCTACGATTACTACGGCAGCTATGAGCCAATCTGGTGGTCAACCGTTGCGTTTGCCCTCATTGCCGCGCTTCTGCATATTCCGATCAACGACAAGCCAATTGTTCGCCAGCCCGCTGTCGCATAACGATTGTAAAAGCCTATCAGCAAATAAAAAGCCCCCGGTCAGAAACCGGAGGCTTTTTTATCATTGAAGCAACAGTCATTGGTTGCTTTTAATTTACTTACAGGTGCTCACCACGACGCAGCGCATCAATACGCTTGTCCAATGGTGGGTGCGTCATGAACAGCTCAGAGAGTGACTTCTTACCGTTGATACCAAAAGCCATCATCGAACCTTCAAGCTGAGGCTCGTGGCTCATCTTCAGACGCTCAAGTGCAGCAATCATCTTCTCTTTACCCACTAGGTGTGCAGAACCTGCATCGGCCTTGAACTCACGGTGACGGCTGTACCACATAGTCAGGATGCTCGCCAAGAAACCGAACAGAACTTCCATGATAGAAGAGACAATGAAGTAGGTCATGTAGCTACCGCCACCACCTTCTTCGTCGCTGTTATTGACACCACTAATCGCGCCAGCCACCAAACGAGATACAAAGATAACGAAGGTGTTCACCACACCTTGCATAAGGGTCATGGTTACCATGTCACCATTTGAGATGTGGCTAACTTCATGTGCTAATACTGCTTCGGCTTCGTCACGGGTCATGTTATGCAACAAACCTGTCGACACTGCCACCAGCGAATCATCACGCTTTGCGCCAGTGGCAAAGGCGTTGATATCGGCAGAGTCGTAAACAGCGACCGTTGGCATACCGATACCTGACTGTTGTGCCTGACGGGCAACGGTTTCCATCAACCAGTGTTCAGTCTCATTACGCGGATGTTCGATAACCATCCCGCCCACAGAGCGCAGAGCCATTGACTTCGACATGAACAGTGAAATCAATGAACCACCAAAACCAAACAAGGCAGCCATCACCAATAGCCCTGAAAGGCTACCCGGTTGCATGCCTGTCACCGCATAAACGACGTTCAAGACAACGCTGAAAACCAGCATTACAGCTAGGTTAGTTGCCAAAAACAATGCAATACGCTTCATAAAATACTCTTTCTCCAGAAAAGAAGGTGCTGTTCCCCTGTTATCCCCATGATTAGGGCAACGGAGGCATCATCCATTTGTTATTGATATGTATAGTATGGTCGTTGAAACAGAAAACAAGTGAAAGTGAAAAATTGTTACGTTTCATTTTTGTTATTAAACAACCCAATACTATTAAACAATCTTCCTTATGATAATAGATTCAGCTTTAATTGGGGCTTAACATAGGAAACGTACTCATTGATCAAATGAATACACCACAACGTAATTGGCAGACCAACGGCAAAGATGAAACACAGAGAAGTGGTAAGACCAGATTAGTTTAGACTTTGGTCTTATTGTATCTAAGACTAGGATATTCTATTGTCGTATTTCGTTAGTGATGATGCATGGTATTCAATTATCAAGGAGGAATGATGGCCGATCACGAAAACTACCAGGTAGCGATTGACATCTTACGCTGTCATCTTGGTCTGTCTGCAGATGAAGCACGCAAAGAGCTGGGGCTAGACGGAAACAACAAAAAGCTTACTGATACTCAAGAAGCGCTTATTGGCCTGACTGGCAATAATTAAGCACTTCTGCTTATAACCAGATTCACCAAAAACCTCTCTGAAAAGAGAGGTTTTTTCATACATATTGAGAACCAGAGCGCAAATAAACTGTTATTCAACGAGCAAGCAAACACAGGCAGTGCTTCCTTCGAGACCATATACAGCACACGGGTACGCTATACCGCCAACCACTGATTAAAACGTTCCCCTGTTCATTTTGCTTGCGCTACTGTTGGATCAATTTGCTTTAACCGTCCATTTTGATGTCCTTACGTTCCAAAATAATATTGGGGAAAATTCCTAGACGGAATTTTCGCAAGAAACCTACCGGTTCATCGTATTATTTACTATCGGTCAATACGCAAAAAAAAACCTGCCAGTTGGCAGGTTTATTATCACGCGAATACCGCAACGGTTAAAGACCAAGCGGTGACAAGTCTACGTAGCTCGACAGGTTACGCTTTTTGATGCCCGGCATATAGGGGATTTCACCCAATTTTTTACCCGGTAGGTTTTCTTCCAACATGCGGATGATGTCCGCGTAATTCTCTGTACCTGGATTAATACGGTTTGCTACCCAGCCAACCACTTCCAAGCCATCATTTTGAATCGCTTCAGCCGTTAGAATAGCGTGGCTCAAACAGCCAAGCTTCACCCCAACAACCAAGATAACAGGCAGCTTTTCCTGCTTAACCCAAGTCGACAGGTAGTCATTCCAAGAAACAGGGACACGCCAGCCACCTGCGCCTTCTACCAGCACTGCCTCGGATTTATGCTTTAGGCTATCTAGCCCTTGCGAAAGAACATCAAACTCAATAACACGCTTTTCTTGTTCAGCGGCCAAATGCGGAGAAATGGCAGCTTCAAAAGCGTATGGGTTAACTTCATCGTACTCTAACTCAACAACCGATGCGTCTTGAATATACAAGGCATCTGAATTACGCATACCACTGGCTGTCAGTGCACTTCCGGATGCGACCGGCTTATAACCCGCCATCTTGATATTCGCGCTAGCTGCAGCATGAAGAATGGCGCGAGAGGCTACAGTTTTACCGACTTCAGTATCTGTACCTGTTACAAAGAAAGCGTTAGTCATTAATAATTACTCCAAAACAGACTTGGTATGTTGCCGGCAGCTGGTTATCCTCATGTCGAAACTCATCATAAGCGCTCTCTAATGCCTTAAATGTCTTTCGACTGGCCAAGCCTGCTTTTCGCCCCTGATGAATATGTGTTGCCCCTATACCTTTCAAATCTTTCATAAGGTCAACTGCCGAACGGTAATACATGGTGATTGGCTCGAATTCTAGGTCAACCTCTGTACACCCCGCTTGCGCCAGCGCAAGTTTTATGGCCTTTTGCGAAAGAAACTGGTTTACATGTTGATATTGATCAACCTGCTCCCATGCATGAACAAGCTCGTGCAGGGAGCCTTCGGTCAAGGTGGAAAACACGATTTTCCCCCCAGGCTTTACCACGCGTCGCAGTTCACGAAGCGGTACAGACAGATCATCACACCACTGCAAGGCCAAGCTAGTGAAAGCAAAGTCAAACTGATTGTCCGGCAATGGCAAGCATTCCGCATCACCTTCTACGTAGCTAATCCCCTCACCACAGCGCAACCTGGCTTGCTCAAGCATCAGGCTAGACAGATCTGTCGCGCAAACTTGCATACCTCGCTGTTGCAATTGCTGACTGAAATAACCAGTCCCGCAACCTAGATCAAGAACTTGGCTACCCGCGACATTAAGAACGGGTAGTTTAGCCAATAAATGATGACCAACCTGACGTTGAAAAGCCGCTGATTGATCATAATGTTTCGCGGCCTTGCCAAATGCATCGGCGATGGCTTGCTTATCGGTAACAACAGCATCATTCAGAACAGGGACTGCCGTTTCTGTATTACTCTTCATGCCATACCTCATTGATAGCCTGTGCCAACAAACGAATATCTGCGTCTTGGTGGGCAGCGGTCAAAGTTACCCGCAACCTTGCGGCACTAGCAGGGACTGTCGGCGGCCGGATAGCACTGACCCACAGTCCCCGCTGTCGCAATTTTTCTGCAACGTTTACCGCTCGCTCGCTACTGCCCACCATTAAGGGTTTAATCGGCGTTTGGGTTTCGAGCATCTCTACATCAGGTGATAAGTGTTCCGACAAGGTTTCTCCAAGTGCGGTGAGTCTCTCACGGCGCCATTCGTCACGCTGAATGATATCGCACGCCTTAGATAGTGCATGAGCTTGGGCGGGTGGTATCGCGGTTGAATAAACAAAATGACGGGCAAACTGCACAAGATATTCTGCCATCGTTTGGCTACACAATATGGCAGCTCCTTGGAGACCAAAAGCCTTACCAAAGGTCACGACTAAAATATCCGGCTTGATGCCAGCGTGATCACAACTGCCACGGCCTGACTCCCCAAGTACTCCACAACCATGAGCATCATCAACCACCAGCATGCTCTGGCTTTGCTGGCAAACACTTGCGATATCACTGAGTGGCGAGAGATCCCCGTCCATACTAAATACTCCCTCAGTTACCACTAGTTTGGGAGCGTGTTCACCAAGGCGAGAGACCAAGCGAGACAAGGATGAAGGATCGTTATGGGCAAAGCGCCGCATCGTTGCTGGTGACAGCATTCCCGCCTCAATGAGAGATGCATGAGTGAGCTTGTCCTGCAGCAGGTGATCACCCTCTTGCAGCAAGGCAAACAGTAGCGCTTGGTTGGCACTGAAACCACTGCTGAACAGCAATGCATGTTCATAACCCAGCCACTCCGAGAGCTGTGCCTGTAAGTTCTGGTGGGGAGATTGGAAGCCCGTAACCAGTGGACTCGCACCACTCCCTGCACCGAAGCGAGATAGGCCGTCTTGCCAAGCACTAACCAGTTCAGGGTCTTGTGCTAGACCTAGATAGTCGTTGCTTGAAAAATTTAGCAACGATTGACCTTCATGCTGCACTGACATTGCCTGTCCGCGCCCTAAGCAATTCAGTTTTCGGTACAGCCCTTGTGCCTGTCGCTCTTCAAGGGCTGACGTTATCCGCTGGTTAAACCGATGCATCGTAGAACAGATCATCCTTAGTTGGTCGCGCTGCAACCCGCTGAGCAACCTGTCCCAATAGTTCCTGTGCCTGTATTTCATCAGGTTTGGCACTTTGTTCCTGGCGATTAATACCCAGCTTGGCGAACAGTTGCATGTCTTTGTCTTCACCTGGATTTGGTGTCGTTAATAATTTGCAGCCATAGAACACCGAATTAGCACCGGCCATAAAACACAGCGCCTGCATTTGCTCGTTCATGTCCTCACGGCCTGCCGATAAACGAACAGCCGACTGAGGCATAATGATACGGGCAACCGCGATGATACGAACAAAGTCGAACGGGTCAACGTCATCAACAGACTCTAGCGGCGTGCCCTTAACCTTAACCAGCATGTTGATCGGTACGCTCTCTGGGTGGGTCGGTAAATTGGCAAGCTCAACCAATAACCCCGCTCGGTCTCGGGAGCTTTCCCCCATACCGATAATCCCGCCAGAACAAATTTTCATCCCCGCTTCACGCACATGGCTTAAAGTATCAAGGCGATCTTGGTAAGTACGGGTGGTAATGATATTGCCGTAGAATTCCGGCGAGGTATCAAGGTTGTGGTTGTAGTAGTCCAAACCGGCTTCAGCCAGCTCGCTAGCTTGATCACCGGTGATCATACCGAGCGTCATACAGGTTTCGAGCCCCATCGATTTCACCCCGCGTACCATATCGAGCAGGTAAGGCATATCGCGTTCTTTCGGATTTTTCCATGCCGCCCCCATACAGAAACGCGTTGCCCCGGAAGTTTTTGCCTTTTCCGCCGCATCGAGCACCCGCTCAACTTCTAGCAGTCGCTCGCGATCAACATCGGTGCGGTAATGCGCACTTTGTGGACAGTACTTGCAATCTTCCGGGCAAGCGCCCGTCTTAATGGACAGCAGGGTACTCACCTGCACCCTATTGGGATCGTGGTAATGACGGTGTACCTGCTGCGCGGCAAACACCAAATCCATAAATGGCTGGTCAAATAGCGCTTGAACTTCCTCGACTGTCCAGTCGTGACGTACTTCCACGTGTAATCACCTCTTATTATGTGTCCAGCAACCCCTTATCGCTGCCACTGGAGTTATGCATTCATTGCTTCTTGTTACTTGGCTAGTCTACTTCGAGACGGTAGACTGTCAACCATCAACAAGGAGCAAGGTTTACAACTGTGCAAAAAGCAAACAACAAGGTCGATTTGGAATTTGACCAGCAGCATGTCTGGCACCCATACACGTCAACACTCACCCCACTGCCATGCTATCCGGTGATCAGTGCCAATGGGGTATATTTGCAACTTGAGGACGGCAGGGAAATTATTGACGGGATGTCGTCATGGTGGTCAACAATCCATGGCTATAACCACCCAACTCTGACAGAAGCAGCCAAAGCCCAGCTCGACAAGATGTCACACGTTATGTTTGGTGGCATTACTCACCAGCCTGCAGTGGAGCTCTGCCGCAAACTGGTTGAGATCACACCGGAGCCTCTCCAGCATGTTTTTCTGGCTGACTCTGGTTCTGTCGCGGTGGAAGTGTCCCTAAAGATGGCGTTGCAATATTGGCATGCCAAAGGTGAACGCCGGCCGAAATTCCTCACCGTCAAGCACGGCTACCATGGTGACACCTTTGCCGCGATGTCAGTCACCGACCCTGACAACTCTATGCACAGCCTGTACAAAGGATTCTTGCCTGAGCATATTTTTGTCCAATCACCGAAATGTGGGTTTTTCGAACCATGGCAAGAATCGGATATTGACGATTTCCGCTATCAACTAGAACGACATCAGAAGGAGGTTGCTGCCGTCATTATCGAGCCTATCGTTCAGGGCGCGGGTGGGATGCGGATCTATCATCCAACCTTCCTCAAGCGGGTACGTCAATTATGCGACAAATACGGGATCTTGCTTATCGCTGACGAAATTGCGACCGGTTTTGGGCGTACAGGAAAATTATTTGCTTGTGAACATGCCGGTATCAGTCCCGACATTATGTGTGTTGGCAAGGCATTAACCGGAGGCTACATGACACTTTCCGCCACCCTCGCCAGTACCCATGTCGCAAATACGGTATGCAGCGGAGAAGCCGGGTGTTTCATGCACGGACCAACATTCATGGGTAACCCGCTGGCCTGTGCGGTCGCCAACGCCAGCTTGGATATCCTCGCCCAAGGCCATTGGCATGATCAAGTAAAAAACATTGAAAAACAATTATCTGAGTCGTTGCCAGAGATTGAAAAACTGGCCAAAGTCAAGACTGTTCGTTGGCTGGGGGCTATCGGTGTTGTTGAGCTTTATGAGCCTGTCGATATGGCCAAGATTCAGGAAACGTTTGTAGACAGTGGCGTCTGGATTCGCCCTTTTGGCACACTTGTCTACATAATGCCTCCATTTATCATTAACCAACAACAACTTAGCCAACTCACTTCGGCGATCAAGCTAGCACTTAAGTAGTATCGAAAAGCAGACAACTTCTAATGATTGTCTGCTTATACTTTTCCTGAACGTTATAGCAATCCCAACTTATGGTTGGCTCGTATTTATAATGAATAACGTCAGTAAGGCTAGAACTATGCAATTACCACTATTTCCGTTACAGATATACCTACTACCTGGTGGGATAAGTAAACTGAGGATTGTCGAACCTCGCTATACCCGGTTAGTCAAACTAGCTATGGGTGACGGCAACGGTTTCGGCCTCTGTATGAAAGATGGAGACTCTCTGTGCCATTTCGGAACCCGAGTGATCATAACGGATTTCGAAAAACTCCCTGATGGCCTACTGGGCATTACCATTAGAGGTGTGGAAAAATTCGTAATCAATAAGCATTGGCAAGAGGAAGACGGATTGCGGTTTGGCGATGTCACATCAATGTCCAACTGGACGCCAAGTCAAATTAAATTCGTTGACCGAGACATATCCAATAGCTTAAAAGCACTATTTGAAGAATACCCCGAACATGCAGAGAATTATCCGTTGCCGGATTACAATGACATGACTTGGGTGTGCCAACGCTGGCTTGAATTGTTGCCTCTGGAAACCAACCAGAAGCAGTGGTTTATGAGTCGCAATGACCACCGTGCAGCACTTTCGTTTCTGCACAATGTCATTGACGATCAACTTAAAAGAGAGTGTTAGGCAATAATAATATGCAAGCTCATGTCTGTGGATGTGAAAGTTTTACAAAGACATGATGACTTCGCGTCGAAGCCGTTAACCTTCAATCAACTTCATCAATAAGTGACCATCGTACATCGCCTGTTTGACTAAAGCCGCACCTGGCATGGTCGCCTGGGTATAAAACGAGCTTTGCTCGATAACTAAATCACGATTGTAAACTGGTAATGACTGATTACGGACGCACTCCATAATCGCCGGATAAAGAATATCTTTTGCCCGGTTGAATTCACCGCCGAGAAGGATCTTCTCCGGGTTAAACAAATTCACCATAATGGCAATGGCCTGCCCTAAATGATGCCCCAATTCAACTATCACCTGCCTTGCCAAAGTATCTCCTGCCATCGCAGCATCACAGATACGTTCAATTGTCAGAGTCTTGCCGTGCAGTGATGAAGGGTGGCCCTCACGCAAACGCTGCTCAACTTGCTCGATAACGGCCTTCAGGCTCGCTACCGTTTCCAAACAGCCATGGTTACCGCAGTAACAGCGTTTACCGTAAGGCTTAATTTGAATATGGCCAAGTTCGCCGACATTACCGATCCTTCCTTTCAATACCACATTATCAAGTACAATCCCTGCACCTACGCCGTGATGAATAGAAACCAAAATGGAATTGGCGACATCACGCGAATTACCAAACAATTTCTCAGCAAGTGCCCACGAGCGGGTGTCATTACCGATAAATACTGGTAACCCCGTCGCTTGATGTATCGCTGGCCCGAGTTCAAGGTTATGAACATCATAATGCGGCATCTGAATAATTGTACCGGTCGAAGAGTTAACCAACCCCGGTAAGGTCACCGCGATAGCAGTAATGCGATCAAGTTCACTCACATGGTTGGCGAAAAAGGTATGAATTTCAGCGATGAGCTTTTTCATTACTTCATCTTGATGAAGTACATCTATATCTTGACGCTCTTCAACCAAGATATCTCCTCCCAACTCATGTAGCGCAATAGTTAGGTAACCCCGTCCTAAACGAAGAGACATAAACTGCCAACCTTCATTGGACGGCACCAAGCCTACAGCAGGCCGGCCTCGACTGGACGACTCTTGGATCGCCGTTTCTTTGATCAGGTGAGCTTCAATCAATTCACGAGTGATTTTTGTTATACTTGCAGGCGCTAATTGGCTACGTTTGGAAAGCTCAATGCGGGAGATTGGGCCAAACAAGTCAATAAGCTTGTAAACGCTGCCGGCATTATTTCTTTTGATATGGTCAATATGACCTGGCTGAGCGACATACATGCCTAAACTCCCGATAAAATCTGTCATTGTTTAATATTACATTTTAATTTTTTTACTTTGCGAAGTAATTGTGAAGCCGATTATGTTGAGTACGTGACAATGGTCACATCGAATCATGAAAAACACCGCAATTCTTGCCCTGGCTCTCATTATACCGCAAAAATATTTCCTTTTTTTTAACTGCAAAAATTAACCTATTTAAAGACAGCCTGCTGCAATTTTGCGATAATCGCCGGTCGCAAAAATCCCCCACCATGAGGTTAACGGTGTACAAAATTAACGAAGTCTTTGAAACTATCCAAGGCGAAGGCGTATTTACTGGTGTGCCAGCCATTTTTGTCAGGCTCCAAATCTGCCCTGTCGGCTGTGCCTGGTGTGACACCAAACAAACTTGGAGCGCCGAACCTCAAGATCACGGCTCTGTCGTCGACGTCATGGCTAAGACAGGTGATTCACCTATTTGGACAGAGCTAGATGCTCAAGGCATCGTTAATTTGCTCACTGAGCAACAATACACCGCCAAGCACGTAGTTATTACTGGTGGTGAGCCTTGTATCTATGACTTACTGCCACTAACCACCGCGCTGGAACAGGTCGGCTTCCGTTGCCAGATTGAAACCAGCGGCACATCCGAAATACAGGCAACACCAAACACCTGGGTTACCGTGTCTCCAAAGATTAACATGAAGGCCAAGCTGCCAGTACTTGCGAGTGCGCTTGGGCGAGCCGATGAGATCAAGCACCCAGTCGGTACCCAAAAAGATATCGAACAACTTGATGAGTTGCTTGCCGGCAAGCAACTCAAAACCGAGGTTGAAATCGCACTGCAGCCGATTAGCCAGAAGCCAAGAGCGACAGAGTTGTGCATCGATACCTGTATCAAACGCAACTGGCGCCTATCGATCCAAACCCACAAGTATTTGGCTATTGCATAACTAACCTGACACTTCCTCGCATTTCAGCAGACCTTGAGCGGCAGTCTTATTTTCAGGACAGCCGCCCTATATCCGAGACCCATCTTCTTTCTTAACTTTGCACCTTTTTGTCCTATCTATACTCAGCAGAAAACAAATACCAACAAAAGATTCATGACCTCTTGGGGAATTTAATATGCGCAGTTATATGGGATATACCCTGCTGTTTATCAGCAGTCTGCTGCTTGCGGCCTGCGGAGGCGGCAGTGACACAACCGAGCCTGCCGCGGGTACTCCAGTGCCTGTTTCGACAACCTTCACGGTGTCTGTCGATGCTCCTGATGGTATGCTTCTTGCCAACCAACAACGTTTTTCTTTTATTCAGCCGGCTTATGCCAATGCTGTGAAAGACCTTACCGAACAGAACTTTGCCGCTGTATGGCTAGATGACAAAGGTAAAGTCTTTGAATCAATTGAAATTACCCGGCTCGAAGCAAAAGGCGACGGGATCTACGAGCTTGATGCTGGAACCCGAGCCAGAATCAATGCGGTGCTATTAGTTGACCTCGACGGTGTACCTGAGTTTACGCTCGGTGAAAATTTACCAGATGGCTTATTTATGACACCACTGGCCGCCGAACGACTCGCTGTATCCCTAGAATTATCGCTCACCTACTATGCTCTAGCTCAGCGTGTGGCTGCAGACGAAAACTGGGGAGTATTCAATGATGTATTTGAATCTGGTGCGCAAGGGGCTGTCGCCCTCGCCCTTGAAGACATCAACAAGATCGCCATTGATATTCGTGACACGCTCTTCCCTAAAATCGGCGTTCAAGGTCTATCACTCAAAGATCTTATGAGCCTCACCATAGTGCAAACCATGACCGAAGGCAGGCTGGAGCGATTCTTTACCGAACAGTCAGCAGCCATCGCCAATATACTGGCTATCTTAAATGATGGTTACTGGGAAATAAGCACAACGGAAGGTAACGACGGTAAAGGGATTTTTGCCGACAACACGTCTTATGACGGCAACGAAACCACCGTCACTGAGTACAATTGGGATAAAAGGGGCAGTGACGATATCACCCTCACCGAAATGTTCACCTACCTGAGTAATTCAACGAGCTTTGGCACCGAAGATGTCAAATCTCAAGTATTAACAGATCAAGGCTGGATGGGGCTGTTTGAGTACCTCAAGGTACAATTTGCTACCGACCGTAATGCCCTACTGACAGATGCCGCCCTTAACCTCTCTGATGAAAGAGGCGTCACCTTGGAAGCCAAGGTTTACTCACTATCTGGCAAGAAAATGCACGACTTTCTTTCCAGCAAGGACAACCATTACCTGACCCGCTATATACCCGATGACACAACCTTTACTGAAGGCTCTTCTGGCTTCTATTTCACATGGCGACCAGAAAGCGAAACTTATTTATTGTGCGATAATACCAACGATCAAGATACCTGCCGGGTTTCTCCTATCCTAACACCAGAAGCCGCCTATACCAGTTTGGAAGATATCAAAACCTCTTTGTTTGATGTTGGAATAACCATCGAACAAGTCAATGGCTTCAAACTCAGTGACAATATCGTAGCAGAATTTATCGACGATGATTTCTTCACCGTCCGCTACTGGAGCCGCATTGCTGCTAACGAATGGACAATCCAAGATACCAGTGTATGGGCGCCAACCACTATAGCTGGCAAATCTGTTATACGTTTTGATATCCCCGATATTGTTAGACAGCTCTCCGATGACTACGCCTTCAATGGTCGTAACCTATTCCTTGTTGAGGACCGAGGCTTTGTCAATATAGGTGAAGTACTTCTTGAATTAGCAGAGTTTAACTTCTCAGGATTCGACAATGACGCCAAAGCACAGATCTTTGCGGCTGCAACCCGCGATAACTTGCCACCCTTTGGCGAGTGTGCTTTCGGGAACACTGAGTTAGCCAATGAGGGGCTATTTCTCAATGCGGTTACCGAGTGTGGCGGTGATGAACGGTTCACCACTCAATCTGTTAATGATTTGGTCGATAAGACCTTGGTACAAATCAGTGATGATGGGGAAATCAGCGCCCACATTCTCCGTGGTGACAACAGCTGGGATCACTACCGCAATACCAACGAAGAATCCGGATCACGTGCATGGTCACTGACGGAAGACGGTTACTTAAAGCTTGTTGGTAACACCAACCTCGAAGACGAATTCGATTTCTGGTCTCTGACAAATTACGACTACCAGCAAAACCTACTCGCGATTAAGGTATTCAGCCAACAGGGGCAAGAAGCACAAATTTCCAGCTTGATGGCCCGTGAGTATGCACCTGATTCATTAGCGGCATGCCTTGATGGTGACTCCGGTTGGGATCCAGAAACCACGACACCAACGGTCAAGGAAAGCTTAAGCAACTACAACAACCAAGTTCAGCAATGTAAACAAATCTGGTTTGGTCGCGACCCTGTTTTCACTGAAGCGCTGTTGGTTGGCCAGACTGGTAACAACAGCGATGATAAAGCCCTGACTTTTGCTAGTGACAGTGGAGGTGATACTGGAAATCACAGTAATGAAAATACCGCTCGTTACCTAAAATTAAGCGATGACTTTGATGGTGATTTTTTCGAGGGAAGTTATGTTGATGGAAGTGGCTGTGGTTTCAACTTCGCCATTCGCTGGAAAATAGAAGACGACGGAACTCTGTACTATGAAGCCGTAGACGGCTCGATGAACGAACGGATCCAAATCACCGATACCGACGGTTTGAAATTGGCGGTCAAAGCCTTTAACCACCAGACCCGCTGGGAAACCGATGAGACTTTGAACTATGGCAGTGATGAAGGAGAGATCTGGAGTGACATCGTCACCTTGATCGATGCGAGCCAAGTGCCTGATGTTGTGCCTGTTGAGCCGCCACCGCCCACACCACCTGCTGAGGGAGAAGAGCCACCAGTAGAGGAAGAACCAGCAGGCCCTCCAGGGGGAACCATCCTTAACGATGGCCAGACTTGTGCCTATCTGGATAACCCTGAGGATACAGCTCCATAATTTAGCGATACCACGAACAAAAAGCCCGAGAAGAGAACTGACCCCCAATAGTTGGACACCAATTATTGGGGGGCTTTTTATGTCCAAAGCTCGAAATCAACGAATTTTGACAGTGGATGAATTAGAATATTCGAGAAAGAGAAAATCGGTGCGTCAATGAAAAGGTAGTGTGAATGATCACTTGGAAGCAGCCACTTAAAGGCTATGAATGGCTAATCCACCAGATCTGGTATCTAGAATTAGAACAAGATGACATTATTGAGCAACTACCACAGCTCATTCCTAATCCTAGGGCGCACCTTCTCTTTACTCCGGAGGACCAAGGCTATTGCTATCAAAAAGGTGATGAGCAGATTGCCGGTCACGGGAGCCACCTGCTTGCAGCCAGTGAACAACTACTTACGCTGGTTGATAACGCGCCGCTCAAGCGCATTGGTATTACCTTTCGCCCCGAAGGGCTCTATCTTCTGAATAAAGCGACCGAAGGGCTAATTAATCAATGTGGCTGGTTTGACTGGCTGCCCCCCATGTTTGATAGCCACTTTCAAAATGTTTTATGGCAATGCAACACGAAGCAAAACATCATCGATTGTGTTAATCACCAAATTGAAACATTGAGTTTGACCAATAATATCGATAAGCCCTTCACCGTCACACAAAAGACCATTGCACTTTTAGAGCAACAACAAAGCGGTTCGGATCACAGCAATGCTGCTCAAAACCAATTGACTGAGAACAATTTAGATATTAATCATCTAGCAAAGCAATGCGCGTGTTCTAGACGTACTCTGGAGCGTAGCTTTCGGCAAGTCACGGGGTTAAGCATCAAGAAATACCAGCTAATGATGAAGCTGGAGCAAATGATTTTAGCTCTCTACAATAAACAGGGAGATATCGATTGGACCGCATTTTCCCAACAGTTTGGCTTTAGCGACCAGTCCCACCTGATCAGACAACTAAAACAACAGCTCAAGCGTACACCTTCCCATTACCTGGAAAACCGAGATCTGACTATCGACATCTATGGTGATTTTGAATAACCCACAGCCCTTTTATACCAATCTGGATAAGTCGTTGATCAAGTATTTGCCCTGGAACAATCGTTGTTATCCAGGCAGATATTGCAGTAACTAGTCGCTCTAATTACAAAATATCTAACGCAGAGAACAGCGATTTTAACCTGCAAGACTGATCAAATATTTATGTAGGTTGGTGTTATTTATCTTTTTGTCGCAAAAATCCAATTACTACCCAATCAGGTTCGCTATTATGGCCACCTGAAAACGAGGTAATCATGTCAAATTTAAATGAAAATTCAGGATTTTATTCAAAATTAAAACAAGGCGAGTCAGTGGCGTTTCACCAGGCATTGACCATCCGGCTTATCCAGCCATCGGACTTGAGCGATATCATCACCATGCTTGGCGATGAGAAGGTAAACCAATACCTATTTTTTGCTCCCGCAGATGAGAGTTTGTACCAAGGATTCTTCACACCCATTATTGAAAATACCCAAGAAGCCATGGCCAACGGGGAATGGCCTGACAACCCGATCTTCATCATTCGCGATCAGCAGGGTCGGTACATGGGCATGGCAGCTATCACCCAAGTGATGTTCTGTGAGGGCAACTATGAAGTCGGTTACCAACTACCGGCTCACTCTTGGGGACAAGGCATCGCGACCAGTGCCTGCCAGCTAATGACGGAACTTGGCTTCACCGTATTCGGTAGCCATAAGATCAGTGCAGACTGCTACGGGGCAAATGTTGGTTCGTACAAAACGCTGGAAAAGTGTGGCTACCAACGTGAAGGGTGCCAAAAGGACTATTACAAACTCGAACAAGGGTTTGATGATAAAGTTTATTACGGTATTACAGCAGCACAATTTTTTGCTCCGGCATAACATCGACTTACAAGTCGAAGATCTCCGTGTGCTAACGAAATATTATGCAAGGCAAATCACCGCCTTGCATAATTCACGCTCAATCAACCTTATTGTGCGAAATATTTCCTCCCCGCCCCCATCAAGCCTCCAGTAATATCCCGACCATTACTGACACCCAACACGCAGAAGATACCGCTACTCATGCCCAGGCATCAAAAGCAATTAGTGTAAATATTGAACACTTAGCAGAACAATTAGAGCGATTACTGCATCAATTTACCCTTTCAAGCAATAACAAGGGTTGATGCTAAACGTAAGACAGGTAATATGGACTCCTTGGACTGTGTATTGGGGTAAAATACCCAGCAGTACACTAATAAAGTGCCTTAACGGAGAATAATTTACACATGACTTACGCGCCTGTAACAGACGTACTTAGCGGTAAGCTAGCGGTTGACAGTGAAGTCACTGTTCGCGGCTGGATCCGTTCACGTCGTGATTCCAAAGCTGGAATCTCTTTCCTTGCCATTTATGACGGCTCTTGTTTCGACCCGATTCAGGCCGTGGTCCCTAATGAGTTAAATAATTACCAGGAAGAAGTGCTTAAGCTGACAACTGGTTGCTCTGTTGAGGTCACAGGTAAGATTGTTGAATCACCAGCTAAAGGTCAAGATTTCGAACTAGCAGCAACTGAAGTAAAAGTGGTTGGCTGGGTTGAAGACGCTGAGACTTACCCAATGGCGAAAACTCGTCACTCTATCGAATACCTTCGTGAAGTGGCTCACCTTCGCCCTCGCACCAACGTAATCGGTGCGGTTGCACGTGTTCGTAACTGCCTATCTCAGGCTATCCACCGTTTTTACCACGAGCAAGGCTTCTTCTGGATGTCTGCACCACTGATCACTGCATCTGATGCAGAAGGTGCTGGTGAAATGTTCCGCGTTTCAACGCTGGATTTGGTGAACACACCAATGACAGACGCTGGTGAAGTAGACTTCGACAAAGACTTCTTTGGTAAAGAAACCTTCCTGACGGTTTCTGGCCAGTTGAACGCTGAAGCATACGCTTGTGCCCTAAGCAAGGTTTACACATTCGGCCCAACGTTCCGTGCTGAAAACTCGAACACAAGCCGTCACCTGGCTGAGTTCTGGATGGTTGAGCCGGAAGTTGCATTCGCAGATCTTGATGATGCAGCAAAGCTTGCAGAAGACATGCTGAAGTATGTATTCAAAGCTGTTCTTGAAGAGCGCCGTGATGACCTTGAGTTCTTCGCTCAACGCATCAACAAAGAAGCAATCTCTCGCCTAGAAAACTTCGTTGAGTCTGACTTCGCACAAGTTGACTACACCGACGCTATCCAGATCCTAAAAGATTCTGGCCGTGACTTCGAGTTCGACGTTGAGTGGGGCATCGACATGTCTTCTGAGCACGAACGCTACCTAGCTGAAGAACACTTCAAGGCACCGGTTGTTGTTAAGAACTACCCGAAAGACATCAAAGCGTTCTACATGCGTATGAACGAAGATGGCAAAACAGTTGCTGCAATGGACGTTCTTGCACCGGGTATCGGTGAGATCATCGGTGGTTCCCAGCGTGAAGAGCGCCTAGAGCTTCTAGACAAGCGCATGGTTGAAATGAACATCGACCCTGAGCACATGAACTGGTACCGCGATCTGCGCCGTTACGGCACTGTGCCACACGCTGGTTTCGGTCTGGGCTTCGAGCGTCTAGTCACTTACGTGACAGGTATGGCTAACATCCGTGATGTGATCCCATTCCCACGTGCACCACGCTCTGCTAACTTCTAACTTAGCGTTAGAAGAGAAGCTAAGCCTATTTCGATATAGGTAAACATACCCCACAGGGCGAGCTTTATGCTCGTCCTGTTTGTTTTCCGCCTCGTAAAATCCCACATACTCTCCCCTGCACTTTTAACAACCACCGAACATCGATACGTCGTAATACGCTATAAATAATATTCAATGGCTTGGCTGCTTTTCTCACTACAGCCGATTGGTATAATTTCAGAGCAATTTGCAGCAAGGAGTACACATGTTTAAACGGATATTTGATAGGCTCATTTTCGGTGGGCTCTTGGTAGCAACATTGCAAATCCCCATGCTGGCCGATCATTACCTGCAGTACCTTTCCGGCTTTTATGATGCTAACAAGCAGCAAGTTAGTCGCTATGAAGACAATGCTCGCCAACACGGCTTTGACAGTGCCGAGAGTCTGATCAATGCACTGTTACAGGAAAAGAGCTCTATTGTCCGGGTCGATGCAGAACAAAAGCGTAACGTTCTCCAACAGCACCAGTTACTTGAACAGGCGATGGCCACCCTTTCAAAAGGCCACTTAATCGAAAAAGCGCTTTATATGTTTAACCCATTAAGGGGCAACGAACTTCAGCGGGTATTAATCCATTTCAAGCCAGGTATTCCGGTTGATATAGAAAGTATTGCTATCTGTGTGGTCATTGCTTTTGGGCTCAACGCTGTGCTGTATTTACCCTTGATGTTATTTCAACGTCGCCGGAACAAAGCCCCTCACCCAGCTTCTTCACATACCTAATACCAATCTGGATAAGTCGTTGATCAAGTATTTGCACTGGAAAAATCGTTGTTATCAAGGCAGAGATTGCAGTAACTAGTGGCTCTAATTACAAAATATCTAACGCAGAGAACAGCGATTTTAACCTGCAAGACTGATCAACTATTTATGTAGGTTGGTATACCTGCTGGTGAAAACAGCAAATATGGGGTTAATGATACCAAGGAGGCACGAGCCAATAGACTTAGTTATTGGCTTCGCATAAGCTTATGCCAATCCGCTTGAACCTATCAAGCTACAGCCAGATACCCAATGAGCCTACTATGATCAGAGATGTCACCCTAGCCCCTGCCAACCAATGGAAAAAACCCTTCGTTTCCGAGGTGGCTGAAATTATCAACCTGCTTAAAGAGTATGGTTACGATGGCGCAACCCTTGCGCAATTAACGGGTCTACCAGAGAAAAAGCTCTCTGCTTGGATGTCTCGCTACAAGCGTGAACCTGAGAATCTGTCGGATATCCCTTACCCTTGCTGGTGTTTCCTCGCCGCTCTGGTTGGCCGACCAAATATTCAAAACAATGGTCAGCCTCTTGAAGTCGATGCCAGAAAAGTGATGCGTGCGTTCAAACCAACCGCATTTAAAAGCAAGAGCGCTTTTGAAATGCCATCGGAAAAAGAGTTCAAGCGTGTAATCGGCGACAACACCTTTACAGGGATCACAATTGAAAGCCTTTGCGACACTTTTCAATGGAAACCAGCACAGCTTTCTGAAAGTTTAGAAAAAGGGACACTGCCTTTCTTGAACTGGTGCCTGATCTTGATGCTGTGCGGCTTCAATGTTCAGAAAATGCTGCTAAATCAGCATGACGGTGATATTAGCCTAGATGAGCAAACCAGCTAACAAACATAAAAAAGGCTGCTCACTGGCAGCCTTTCTTTCATCGTTCAAAGCTTAACCAAATCAGGTTTAATCAAACTCGTCGATAGATTTAATATCAGAATTACTCTGCCGCTTCCGGGCGGAATTTATTCTGCACACCAAGCAAAAAGTTGCGCAGGATTTGATCTTTACACTCACGGTAATGCTTATTGTCCGGCTTTCTGAAGAAAGCGCTAAGTTCATGCTTGCTCAGATTGAAATCAGTACTCTCCATGAT
Organism: Photobacterium sp. DNB23_23_1; assembly: GCF_052873815.1. Lineage (NCBI taxonomy): Bacteria > Pseudomonadati > Pseudomonadota > Gammaproteobacteria > Vibrionales > Vibrionaceae > Photobacterium > Photobacterium sp. DNB23_23_1. The sequence continues at coordinate 25,887 of NZ_JBNNXT010000006.1, forward strand.
TTCAAGAATATCTTCCGCTTTGTAGTTCAGCGCAATACGCAGTTTCATGAAGATCATGTTATTGGTCAGACGCGACTCTGGCTCAGCCTGTGGGCCTTCTTTTTTGCCACGTTTTTCATTGATCAAACCATTTAGAAAGATAGCTAACTCACGATCTGTGCATTTTTTAAATGCAGGATCGTCTTCTTTTTTCAACCAATCACTAACTTGCTCACGTGTCACCTCGTGTTCCGCTGCAGCAAAAATATTGATCATCGCTGAGTCGTTGAAGTCAAAGGTGTAGCGGATACGTCGCAAGATATCGTTATTGAGCACAATAAATCCTAAAAATAATGCAGCCTTGCCAATATGGCTCGCTGCGAAGTTCTTCTATAGTCTAACAGATATTAATCGCTGAAGATTCAATCGTGCAACCCAAGCTGGTATAGTGCCATTCCCAGATCAAACCATGAAGCAGACTCAATGAACCAGCACCAACCAAACAACCCATTACACGGCCTAACCCTGCAAAACATCGTGCAAGAGCTCGTCGACCATTATGGCTGGGAAGAACTTGGTAAAATCGTCAAAATACGTTGTTTCAACAGCGACCCGAGTATCAAGTCGAGCCTGAAGTTCTTGCGTCGTACTGAATGGGCAAGGAAAGAGGTTGAGCAACTGTATCTCGATACCTTTATTATCTAGTTGCCTTCGTCGACCAGAGCAAGTAACTGCTGGCACGCTTCCTTTGGCGAGTCAGCATGGCTATACCGGACTCATTGACCAACGAGTCCAAGGACCATGGATAGAACACGCATACACACGGTTATAGTGTGTTAATTGCTTCAGTATCCTCCTAGGACAAAACATAAACACCTCCTAACCACTCCACGCCGTTCGATTAACTATAGCTCTTGATTGAGCTCTGCCTTCCCTCGTTCGATCTCACTTTTTGCGCTGTAGGTTGGCATCCCGCTGAACTTTGTCCATGATTAATTGAATCATACGACTCCTCCTACCACTCAAGGAAAGCTGAAATGGATATTCAACTTACACACAACGGGCCGATTCTGGATATTCAACTTACTCGCCCAGAGGCCAAAAATTCTCTTAATCAAGCCATGTATCACACCTTGGCAGATACCATTATACAGGGTAACAATTCCTCAGAGACTCGTGTAATTGTATTGCGAGGATTATCGGACATCTTTTGTGGAGGCAATGATATGCAGGACTTTGTGGCTATTTCACAAGGCATGGCAGACTTTCATGGCGAGCGGTTTATGAAATCACTGGTAGAGTGCGAAACACCGATCGTTGCCTCTGTTTCAGGCCCTGCAATAGGTATCGGAACCACCATGTTGCAGTTTGTCGATGTTGTGTATTGCTCACCATCCGCCGTATTCAAAACACCGTTTGTACAATTGGGACTTTGTCCAGAAATGGCTTCGAGCACCGAGTTTTCCAAACTGGTCGGCCCAAGAAAAGCCAAAGAAATGCTATTGCTGGGTGCACCGATGACCGCCGAAGAGGCGTTGACACTGGGCTTTGTCAACCAAATCAGCAACACGCCAGATGACGCCGCTCTGCAATGTGCTGAGCAAATTGCTCAACTTCCTCCCAAAGCAATGCAAATAAGTAAAAGCATGCTCGGACAACAAGATAAAGAACGCCTGCTGCGAACAATAGAAAACGAAAACGTCGAGCTAATAAAAAGGATAAGGAGTGAAGAGGCCAAGGAGGCGGTCAGTGCCTTTTTGGAAAAAAGGCCGGCTCAATTTAGCTAGCTAAGTGGCTACTGACAAATGACTCATCATATCGAAATAGAAAGGCCAGCAAGCTGCTGGCCTTTCCATCACTTCACGGTTTGAATTTAAGCAGTAACAGCTTTTTCCGATGCACCTTGCTCAACCTGGTTGGGCTCATCTTCATCTTTCACAATACAGACGACAAGCCCAGCGAATATCATTGATACCCCACCCAGAACAATCGCCATCATCGTATTACCATCAAACGCCCAGCGGGTGAAGAAGCCCAGAATACCGGCGGCCAAGATCTGTGGCAGTACAATAAAGAAGTTGAACACCCCCATATAGAAGCCCATCTTGTGCGCGGGCAATGCACCGGCAAGAATAGCATATGGCATACAAAGAATACTTGCCCAAGCTAAACCAATACCGACCATGTTAACCATCAACATTGCAGGGTTGTCGATAAGAGAGATAGACGCAAGGCTCAGGCCGCCAATGATCAGCGACAGGCTGTGAACAAACTTACGGCTGGTACGCTGTGCCAGCCAAGGCAGGGCAAAGGCAGCCAGTGCTGATATCCCATTATAGGTGGCAAAACACAAGCCGACCCAGTCAGCCCCTTCGTTATACAGGGTCGAGCTAGTATCAGTGGTCCCGAAAATTTGCGAGGTCACCGCCGAGGTGGTGTAAATCCACATAGCAAACAGCGCGAACCAAGAGAAAAACTGTACCACAGCCAGTTGCATCATGGTCTTTGGCATCGATTTGATATCAGCCGCAATCGCTTTCAGGCTGGCCTTCTCTTCTTCCGGCTCAGAGACCTCACCGTGAAATGCCGCTAGTTCTTTCGGTGAGTATTCCTTGGTTCTGAGCACCGTCCAAAGAATCGATGCCACAAATACCAAGGCACCGCACAAGAATGAGATCTTCACTGAGGGTGGCACTACCCCCGCCGGTGCCGTATTAGCCACGTTGAAAACATTGCTAAGCAAGTAAGGCATGGCGGATGCGACCACCGAGCCAACACCAATAAAGAACGTTTGGACAGCAAAGCCTTGTGTGCGCTGCTCAGAAGGCAAGTTATCTGCTACCAAGGCACGGAACGGCTCCATTGAGATATTAATGGACGCATCCAAGATCCACAGCATACCTGCGGCCACCCACAAATACGGCGAATAAGGCATGATAATCAATGCCAATGAGGACGCGATAGCCCCGCAAAGAAAATAAGGACGACGGCGGCCAAGTACCGTCCAGGTGCGGTCACTGAAGTAACCAATAATTGGCTGGACGAGCAATCCGGTTAACGGTGCTGCAATCCAAAGGATCGGGATTTGATCAATGCTTGCTCCCAGAGTTTCAAAAATTCGACTGACATTGGCATTTTGTAAGCCGAAGCCAAATTGAATTCCCATAAAGCCGAAGCTCATATTCCATATCTGCCAAAACGTAAGGCGTGGCTTTTCCATTAAGTGTTCCCCGATAATGCCTGCTACAAAACTCATTGAAACAGCAGCAGATTTACAACAATCGGACAAAACAAATGATCGTTTATATATTCAAACCCAAGTGACCTCAAAATAAGAGACTTAGAGATAACTTAGGTATATTAGTATGTTTCTGAACTAATCAAACTGAAAACAGGATTTTTCTATGTTTACATCGCTAATTCAGACCATGATCATCACATTTGACCGATTTCCATCGGGAAGCAATGCTATGACAACCCCACCCCTACCAACTGTGATCAGTTTCACATAGGATCACACTTTTGCATTGGCTTTATAATAAAATTACGTTTTTAGATAAAATTTATACAAATTACATGAGACTTGACGCACAAAAAACCAGTACTTTCTTGTTTTTTGTTGTAATTTTCTTGCAAACAACATTGATGAGACTTTGGCCATTTTGTTCTAATGTTAGTGAAAACTAGTAACAATTCACTGCTGTCACATTTTATTTGGCCAAGATGTTACAATTTCTTGTCAACCGCCGGTGATAAAAGGTATAAAGAACATATTAATCTTTTACTATTACCAGCATGGATGATTGACAATGTTTGAGAAAATTTCTGCTGCACCCGCCGATCCAATTCTTGGTTTAACTGAAGAATTTAAAAAAGACACCCGCCCTGAAAAAATCAACCTTGGTGTAGGTATCTATAAAAATGAATCAGGTAACACACCGGTTCTAGCCACCGTCAAGAAAGCGGAAGCGATTTTGCTAGAAAAAGAAACCACCAAGTCTTACCTCAGTATTCCTGGCACGGCGGAATACGGTCTGGCTGTACAGCAATTGTTGTTCGGTGCCGATTCGCCAATAATTTCATCCAAGCGTGCACAGACAGCACAAGCCCCTGGTGGTACGGGTGCTCTTCGCCTAGCCGCTGAGTTTATCAAACGCCAGCTTGGCGATGTAAAAGTTTGGATCAGTAACCCAACGTGGGCTAACCATAACGGTGTATTCACCGCTGCTGGTCTTGAGACTGTGCAGTACAGCTACTACGATGCACAAAGCAAAGACATGGACTTTGACGCAGCGCTAGCTGATCTAGCCAATGCCGCACCTGGCGATATCGTGCTACTTCATGGTTGCTGTCACAACCCAACGGGTATTGACCCGCAAGCACCACAATGGCAACAATTGGCTGATTTGTGCAAAGAGAAGCAGCTACTACCTATGTTTGACTTTGCCTACCAAGGCTTTGCCAAAGGAGTGGAAGAAGACGCTCAAGGGCTTCGTATTTTTGCAGACCTGTGTGAAGAACTTCTTATCGCCAGCTCATTCTCGAAAAACTTCGGTCTGTACAACGAACGTGTCGGTGCGTTTACTCTCGTAGCGAAAAACAGTGCTGAAGCAACGACAGCATTTAGCCAAGTTAAGAGTATTGCTCGCGTGATCTACTCCAATCCGCCAGCACACGGTGCCGCGATTGTTACCGAAATTTTGAACGATACAGCTCTACGCGCTGAGTGGGAAATTGAGGTGGCTGACATGCGCGATCGCATTCAAGAAATGCGCACGCTGTTTGTTCAGACTCTGAAAGATTTCGGTGTCGACGCTGACTTCAGCTTTATTGAACGCCAGAACGGTATGTTCTCTTTCTCTGGTCTGAATAAAGACCAAGTGAACCGCCTGAAAGACGAATTCGGTATTTATATCGTTGGCTCTGGCCGTATCAGTGTCGCCGGGATGACCAAAGCCAATATGCAGCCGTTATGTAAAGGTATTGCCGCGGTTCTTTAACCTCAGCCATTACTTCAAATGCTAAGACTATAAACGGGCGCTTTTGCGCCCGTTTTTGATACTGATATTGCGCAATATCGATTAGCCAGACTTGTCTAACGGTAGCACATTGCAGAACAGCTCTCGTTCGTATTGGTGCTCCAACTGTTCGCGCCATGGTTTGTTCGACACAGGAACCAAATAAAAAGTCTCTCGCGATGTATCAGTGACAAATGCCATACCATGTTGCATGAGTTCATAGTGGATGTCGTTGACAAATCCTAGCGAAAAACTCTGGCGGCCCGTCAGTTGGTTAATATCACCCCTTGTTAAACTCACGCCTTGCTCATCGCTAGCGAAACGAACGCGTAACCAGTCGGCGAACTCTCTAGCACTTATCATTGTCATAAACTCGCCTCCGTATAACACATCTTGAAAACCAAGACGTTACTGATAGGTGTCTATTTATAATAAGTTATAGCAGAGATGAGACATAACGACAGGATAATGCAACATGTTTATCATTGAAGGATACATTAGCGCATTATTGAGACAGAATTACAAATGTTGCAGGATGGCGGTTTGAACGGGGAAATATAACAAAGAATGAAGAGGGTTATACCCGCCCCTGACAAAATCAGGAACGGGCCTGGCTGCAATTTCAAAACAGTCAAGAGACGCCCAGCTTTAAGCAGCGCGCTTCGTCATTATGAAATTAAAGTGCTTTGTAAAGCACCTTGTTGCCTGCCAGTTGGATGCGCTCAACCAAACCTTCTTCGGTCAGTTTTTTCAGTGCACCAGTGGCCCAAGAAGCCGCTTTGGTGTCTTCTTGGCCCGCTTCAAGACCAATACCTTTCGGATTGATACCTTCAGCGTTCTTAACAACAATATCTAGCACTTGCTGCTGTTTTGGAGTCAAAGACACTTTTACAGCAACGGGTGCTGCTGCTTCAACTGGCTTCTGCTCTTCAACAACAGGTTTCGCCGCTGGAGCAGCTTTTACTGTTTCTGCAGTTGGTGCTTTTTTCACAACAGACTTAACTGCTGCTGGTTTTGCTTCAACAACAAGACCTTTAAGGCGTTTTTGTAGTTTCAGCTGAACTTTACGTTTGTGAGAGATTCTCATTAAATTTCCTACTCCGTTGCACTACTTTCAGTCACCACCATTCATCAACCTGAAAACATAACAGGCCGATACTTCCAGCGGGAAAAAGTAAGCGCGTGTTATACCAAGGATGTCAGAGAAATACCAGCAAACGGTTATTTCATCCGCAACAAAAGGTGATTTAACTCAAAAACAGGCGACAAGCTCTCATTTTTGATGTTTAGATCTGACAGGAAAAACCCCGAAATAAAAAGATGTTATCAAACTATGCAGGGATAATTCTGCATCTTCGCCAAAAATCTGGATAAAAAACCATATGCAATTAATGGTGTATTGAATAAAATCACAACTTAAGTGATCGTTTTTGCCAGTTCGGCAATACTTAAATTGATAAAAACAATTAGGCATTGTCCATGCGTGACAGTTTGAAAACACGGTATATCACCACAGGCATTACTCCCTCTCAAGCGAACCTGTTTATTGCAGGCATTGCAGGGTTCGTTGTTGCCACGCTCATAGGTCTGGTATTCCCTTCCGTAGCTCCACCAGTTGTCGCCATTTTATTGATCGGCGCATGCATTACGATGCTCATTGGGTACAAGTACTCACTAGGCCCAGAGCTGTCTTTCACCCTGACATATATGCATATCCAATTTCACAGCCCTTGCGGTGGTTGGCTGGCTCGCTGGAAAAATATCGACACTATCTCCCAAGCCAGTATTGCCAAAGACGGCTGGCACCAGCCTATTCCTTGGGTGGGCGTTAAGCTCAAAGACTATGAAGAGTTTATCGCGGCTATTTGTCCTCGGGTCGCCACCAAGCTCCTCATCGATCAACGGATCCTGTTAATCATGGCCCACAAAGGAATTGATAACCCACGCTTTGAGATCGAAGACATCCTGTTTGACGATAAACACTACCTCACCCAATCGGGTAAGGTGCTAAAGGGCTTACAAGCCATGCTGGCCAACCGAATGCATTATAACCGTGAGCTCATTGGCTATGATTTCTTTATCTCCGAAGACTTCTTAGACCGCCCTGCGGCCGACTTCGCTGGTTTGGCGAGGCGGTATCTAGCAGCAAGCTGAATTATGATGTCGTACGTTCCGTGTCGCCTGTGCTTGAGGAAAGGCAATAGCAGCAGCCCAATTAATTGGCAGGCATTGTAGGGAGACAAATAGAGCGTGGCTTGATAAGCAGGCTCAAGGCAATAACCATTTCCTAGTTCCAGCCGAAGAAAGAGAGAAACATGAAGGTAGTCGCAAAAATCACGAGGAGATAGAGGAGGACAGCCCAGATAAATCTGGGCTGTGGAATGAATGCTTTAGTACAGCGGCATTTCGTCGGCAACGAATGGGTTTGATGCACGCTCACGGCCAAAGGTCGAGATCGGACCGTGACCTGGAACAAAGGTTACCTCATTACCCAATGGCCACAGCTTACCCTTAATTGAGTCAATCAGAGTTTGGTAATCACCTTTCGGGAAGTCAGTACGGCCAATACCCCCATTGAACAGCACATCACCGACAAACGCCACGTTTGCATCATTGCTGAAAAGCACCACGTGACCAGGTGTGTGGCCTGGCGTATGCAGCACAGAGAGCGTCTGGTTACCCACTGTTACGGTGTCGCCTTCTTCCAGCCACTGATCAGGTTCAAACGCTTCGGTTAGCGGAAAGCCAAACATTTCACTTTGACGAGGTAAGCCCTGTAGCCAAAATGCGTCTTCCTTATGCGGACCAATCACCGGAATATCCAGCTCTTTCGCCAGTGGGGCTGTGCCACCAACGTGGTCAAGGTGACCATGAGTCAAGATCAGTTTGGTAACGGTCAGCCCTAATTGCTGTGCTTTTTCCTTAAGAAGGTGGATATCACCCCCCGGATCAACCATTGCTGCTTCTTTGGTTTCATCACACCAGATGATGGAGCAGTTTTGCTGAAATGGGGTGACCGGCACAATTTCAAATTGAAGACTCATTGATTTTCCCTAGCGGTTTCAGTTCTTGCCGCAGGATAGCATATACATAAGTGACTTCAAATTGCGGTATTCAGTAGAGCAAAAATGGGAGTACAGAGACAGCAAAGCCGACAACTACCAAGAGAGGGAGGCAGTGTCGGCTTTGTAATTATTCGGTTTGCTTCCAAGCGTATGCTGACAGGCTAATTACCCATTCCAGCGACGCACAGGACCCGTATCAATATGGACGAATCCGCTACGAGGATAATATCCTACACCACCGAGGCGCATTTCAAGTGCGGCATTACGGATCCGTGACAGAGAGACACCTTCCAGATTGAAGTCGATGGCCTGACCTTTCATATGATAGCTCTTTGTCGCAACACCGCCATTTTTCCGCAGCGCTTTATTGGTCGCTGGCGAACGGTAGCCTGAAATGATCCGTACCTGCCCTTTGTGGCCTAGACCAGCTTGGATTTCGGTGATCGCATCAAATAAACGGCGATCCATATGCGCAACTTCATTACGCCTGAAATCTCGACAAATATGGTTAATTTTCTGTAATTCTTCTTTGACATACAGCTTACCATTGAAGTACTCCGTTTCGAGATCTTCACTGGTATGGATATTGTGCAACGATATCTGGCGAGCACTCCCTGCTTTATACGGACTTGCTATCGCCCAACTTGGCAATAAACATGCCCCAAGCGCTACTCCACCAGCAGCCAGTAACTGACGGCGCTTGTAATCAATTTCAGACATAACTCAACAACAACTAACTTCTTGCCTTTTTCAGGCTTTGTCACGCAACCCCAACCGGGCTCCCTTAATGGAGAAGCAAGATAACGTTCAGATATTGTTCAGTCAAACCTTGGAATGACAAAAAAACGGCGACTTCTCACCCAAAGGCCGCCTAATTATTGACACGAAAGCATTTTATTCAGTGTAAATAGATGTAAATAATTCTTGGTTTTGCGACATGGCGATAAACTTGTCATAGTCGTAAACATCGTTGCGATAATTTACCAAGCCATCATTATCAACCCACGCAGTTTGATAGATCACCTGTATTTTCACCTTATTGGACAAGCCAACTGTCTTGGTTTTCGTACGTGCCTTGAGCTGATTCACTCGCTGCTCCGTCACGCCAGAATGATTGAGTAAAATCATTGCCAAGTTGCCAGCCTGCTCTACCCTGACACAGCCGGAACTGAATGCCCTGGACTCTTTGGCGAACAAGCTTTTGGCTGGGGTATCATGCAGGTAGATTGCTTGGTCGTTTGGCATGTTGAATTTAAACCGACCCAGTGCATTTCTATTACCCGGCTTTTGCCGTAACCGGTATGGGAAGGATTTAGCATTAACGATACGCCAGTCAATGGTATGGATAGGAATTTGCTCTGAGCTCTGCCAGCTTCTTATCACGGCAAAGCCATTACGGTGCAGGTACCCTCTGTCTCTTCGTGCCTTGGGCAGGATATCCTTGCGCATGATCGACATCGGCACATTCCAGTATGGATTGAACACCACAGACGAAACATTGGTAGTCATCAACGGAGTCCGGCGACTAGGTCTACCTACTATGACTTTACTGTCGAGCACATGCCTATCATTCAGCCACAGGCTTAACTCGTAATTAGGAATATTGACCACCAGCAGTGACGAAGCGTCCGAAGGCCATAACCGGGTACGCTGGGCATTAAGGGCTAGAACACGAATACGGGACTTGGGTGATATCGCCAACCATTGACGTGTTTGCGGGCCAATTGCCCCATCGACTTTCAGCCCGTGGCGGCGCTGGAAACTCTTCACTGCATTGGCTAGGTCTACGTTATAGGTTCGCACCCCTGCTGCACGGATCTGGTCAGCTTCGAAGTCACGCAAATCGCCCAACTTCTCCAATACTGTGATAAGCGATTCCGGGTTTTTCAACCGAGTGCCAAGCCGGATGATCCCCGGTTGATAGAACCCAGGCCAGTTATCATTGGCTGATGGCTCGAGAGCATCAATAGCCAATAATAAACGGGTGTAGTTTTCATCGTCTGGCTTGAGAGTATTGATATAAAAGCGCAATCGCTCGGTATCAATTGCGTTGTACAACCGGGATAAGGTCGCTTCAGATGGCATTGGTAACTGGGGATCGACCCCTGCACCAAATAACCACCCTTTACCATAAGATGGGATCCCCTCGACATAACTCATGTAGGCAAACAGAGTATCGGTAGCCAGCAAGTCATACTGGCGCCAGTCGTTTGCTTGTTTGTAATGCTGGAGAAGTGAGTAGCGGCGGTTGAAATCACTACTGATATTCGACAGCACCACCATGCGTAGCTGCTGCTCGAAATCACTGGCAGTAAAGGTATCCTGCCACAGCGGAACAAAGCCAATACTCTGGTACAGATCTGCCAGTTCATCAATATAGCGAATGGCCGCTATATCGTTAGCAACTTCATGTACCCATTGACGGGCTTTCTTCTGCTGCAGGATATCATCTGAAAACTGTTGCTCCAGCTGATCTCTTGCAGATAATGGCTGTACCGGCCAGGCCTCTTCCTCAGCATGGTTCACCTGAGAGAAGACACACATTAGGACAAGCCCCACACGACTGAGCGTTAACATTACCAACTGACTCCTCATTGCCGTTATCATAATTATGGCAAGTTTGATCTATAACGGACTAAATTTAGCCGTCATTACCAGTTGGTAATGTTTCAAATCCTGACAACTGTCAGGATATTTGACATATTTTGCTATTAATAGGGCAACAATCTACCAATTGTACTTATGCAGTTAAATTACCGCCCCTTTCATTTCAGATAATATTCCAGTGGTTATCCCATATCACCGGACTTTGCACCATGGTTACCGCCTTAGGAGGATTAATCGATAAAACTTTTCCTGCGCCCGAGCCAACTAACCATTTCCCGCCCTTGACGCCGACTCCAGAGGCATCAACCAAAGGGCGCAGCTCAATCAGCTCACGGCTGGCTTCATGCCAAATCCCATAACAATTACCGCGGGGAGACGTTACCAATAGGTAACCATCCAGACTCGCAATACTGGCAATATAGTGGTTGAAACGCAGCCACTGCTCTTCCTCGGCCAACAGAGGTTTAAGCGTTTCCCCCTCCCCTTTTCGATGGAGCGCCACGAGCGGAGCAGCCTCTTCAGGAAGACCTCGATATTGTTGCCCGCAGGCAATCCCGCCGGTATCGGTCACACTCAAATGACGAATACTTAACTGCTTATCGGCCAATACAGCCTTATCGACGATTTCCCCGGTTGTTCTATCAAGGTAGACAAGCGCGGGTTGCATGGTATCTAGATTCAGTGGTGTCCGGCCACGAGTATGAACACCACCGACGCCAATGGCCAATGTGTGGGTATCAGCCAGTACCACTTCGTGCGGCCCGATCCCGAACCCACTGAACTCTTCTACCTTTTCAAGTCGCCCCGACGCTAAACTACCCACCTCATAGACACCAATGATACCTTGACTGGTTTGACGCCCCCCTTCAGTGGCGTAGAGGTACTGACCATCAGGGGAAAACACGCCATGGCCATAAAAATGACGATTGGCAGGGGCAACGTAAAGCGGCCAAGCCCGACCTTGACGATAATCGAAGATCTGTAAATAGCTGCCCGGCCGACGACTAAATGCCGCCGCCAAGGGCCCGTTAGATTGCAATGCCACCCCATGGCCGCGATCAGGCAACGGTACTTGATAGAGCGGCGCACCATCATCACTCGCAACCACCACACTGTAGCGACCATCTGTTTGGCGGCTACAGCCGACAATTGCGGCTTTCCCATCATTGACGGAGCTTACTGCAATACCATTAGAGATCGTACGACTACACCCGCCCAAAGCACCTCCAGCCACGATGGCAGACAAAGGCCGAAGGGCGACACTGCCCAATGCACCAAGTAATAGCCGGCGCCGCGTTTTATCAGTCACCATCGGTTGCATTGAACCCCACCACGATACCCAACTCAGGAGCGACCTCGTCTTGCAGCGTTAGCTGGATATACTCCAGTCCATTAAAAATGGCGATCAGCTGACGGTAACCCTCACGACTTTTAAGCATGCTAGTCATCGACGGCTCTTTCGGCCAAGTGGCCAGCAAATTGGTAAATTGGTCAACGAGACGATCAGCTGTTTCTGCATAGCCTTTGTGACGTAACAGCTGATCCAGACCGTACCCATCAGCAAGATATAGTTGCTGCATAGCGGTTACATTGGTCTTTAGGTTCATCATCGACGTGCCAGAGCGCCATGACTCAGCCTGATAGGGCTTAGGAGTACCGGGCTTACCCATTGGCCGCTGCAGCTTCTTAATGCTGTAATCAAGCTGATTGTTCAGCGCCCCAAGGTACTCCCCTAATGCCAGCTCAGGCGTCATGGTTTGCCATGGGTTTTCTTGCCATGCGCTAACCAATGTATTCCCGCTCTGATTGACATGAGTAGTCACCGCCTCAGCTAACTGGCAGCCTTTCTCTGACTGTAATGCTTGCGGGTTGTCATACAAAAACCATTCGACAGCCCCCAGCCCCTGAACAGCAACACTTTGGCTGGTAAGATCATCAACAGTCCACACGTTATCCTGTTTCAATAACTGGCTAAGCTTACGTCCGGTGGTATTTTTCTTATCTGGCCAAAATTGAATTTGCCAACTGAGTGCCAGTGCCGCTTCACTGCCTTTCTCTCTACCTTGAAACGGCATCCAGCTCTGCATGGTGTGAGCCCAAGCCAGCTGTACTGTTTCCAACGATGCGGTACTGTCTTTCTGGCACAGTGCGGCCATCGAGGTGTTCAGCCTACTCGCCGCTGCTGAAAACTGATTGGCGGCGGCGAGGTGTTGCTGGTGAATGGTTTGACTTGTCTTGTTGGTATCGCTGTTACACCCAACCAACAGTGCTGTCGACAAGAACGCTAATGCAAAAGCACCATTATTCATACTTCTATCTCCTTATAATGAATGGAGAAAGGCGACTAATGCCTCTCGGTCAGGCTTGGAGAGTGCGACAACCTGATCACGGCTTTGCTGGGCTTCACCACCGTGCCAAAGAATCGCTTCCATCACATTGCGGGCGCGGCCATCATGCAGCAAGTTGGTATGACCGTTAACTTCCTGGGTATAACCTAACCCCCATAGCGGTGCCGTACGCCACTCTTGACCATTGGCAAGGTATTCGCCGCGGTTGTCTGCCAACCCCTCCCCCATATCATGGAGCAACAAATCGGTATAAGGGTTGATTAACTGCTCCGACAATGCAGGGGAAACGGTCGTCTTCGCTGTTTTGATTTGAGTGACATGACAGCTTTGGCACCCTACCTCGGCAAACAGCGCTTCACCTTTGATCACCTGTGGGTCATTGACATTGCGACGAGCAGGAACGGCTAAATGACGAGAGTAGAACTCAACAAATGTCAGGACATTGCGGCTCACTTCTGGCTTACCACCATTAGGCAGTTCATCACATACCGATTGCAGCAAGGAACAATTCTCGACCGGAAACAGTTCGCTTGTCAGGCCAAGATCGCCATTGAACGCCGCCGCATTTTGCTGCATCAGGCTTGGCTGTCCGGCTTTCCAACCAAAGCGTCCCGCAGCAAATGCCTGCGCTTCAACATCCCATACTCGATTGAGTTTGCCCGAAATACCTTTTGCTTCAGCTCGTTGCTCTTTGGCAATCTGCTCTAAAGTCTGCTCGGGGATAAGCTCAAGCAAACCAAGACCAATCATAGGAGGTGCCACCCGTGCTGACATCATCACCTGTGGGTGCATTGGGCCATACTGCAAATCGGTAATCGATAATTGCGGCTGACGCAAGGTAATAACCTCGCCACCAGCCATTGTTACCGGTACAGCCTGATAGGCCAGTTGAATTTGCCCTTCAGGCTTGGCGCCGGATAGTGAAAAGTCCTGTAACTGACCACCATAAATCGGATCGGGGATCACCCCATTTTTAATAATGGCCTGCTTTTGTTCGGCGGTTTGAGCTGGAATACTCAAACGAACCAGCATCGACACCGCGTTGGTATCGCCATCTTGAGGCGGATGACCTCGGCCATCTTTGATATGGCAATTCTGGCAACCATTAGTATTGAATAGTGGGCCTAAACCATCACGGGCATCGGTTGTTGCCGGCGCTTGTACCCAGGGGTTTCGAAAAAAACTGTTGCCGACACTGAAATCTAACCGCTTAGAAAGGGGCAAGTTGGCCGCTGGTAGGGAAAAAGCATTGCTACCGCTTTTTCTAACCGTCGTTTCACCGCCCGACTTCATCGCCAGAATATCTTCTGCTGACAGAGAGTTATCTTTCGTTTGGGCAAACACAGAAAAAGAAAATACGGTTGAGAGCAGCACTCCCGCTGCAAATAAATTAAAAGACAACGTCATTTTCATCGCTCAAAGTATAATTATTATGATGACGAAAGGGCTCATCCGAGCCCTTTGTCTATCGTGATATGCGTTTTCACATTAGAACTGGTGATCAGCCGTATCAGGGTTAAGGTTGCTTACCCCGATAATTGACGCTGCTTGCTCGATGCTCTCAGTCTGCTTAACCAATGCCATGATAGATTCGTTCACCAACGCGTTACCCGCCTGGTTACCTGCAGCGATAAGTTGATCAAACGCTTGGTTTTGTTTCTCTGCAGATTCAACCAAGGTGTAAACCTGACTACGGGCACGATCGAACTCAGCCTGAATAGCCTCTGCCGCGGCTTTGTCTTTATTAGCGACGAGGTCATGGATGCTCGGACCTGATACCAGGGTACCGTTCACACGCTTGTAGGTGCCGGTATAAACGTTGTAAATACCCTGCTCGTTGTAATAATGAGAGTTGTGGGTATTGTCCGAGAAGCAATCATGCTCATCTTCGGTGGAGTTTGCTTCCAGAGCCACTTTCATCCGCTCACCGGCCAATTCACCCAGCGAAAGCGAGCCCATACCAAATAGCATCTTGCGCAAGCCGTTATCCGCTGAATCAGCCAGCAACTCTGCACGGTAATTATCGTTAACTTCCGGAGACCACTGCTGGGTCATCCAGCTCAAATCATTTTGCAGCAGAACCGATGCCGCTTTGAGGTATTCTCGGCGGCGCTCACAGTTACCATTGGTACATGCATCACCGTAGGCAAAGTCAGTGAACTGACGCTGACCGGCCCCTGGGTTGGTGCCATTCAGATCTTGGCCCCACAACAAAAACTCGATCGCATGATAGCCAGTAGCCACGTTTGCTTCCGAGCCACCAATTTCGTTGAGGTCAGCCAATAACGCTGGCGTGATCTTAGCGGTATCAAGTTGTTGATTACCGACTTGAACAGACCTGCTGGCCACAATGTTAGCCTTGGCACCTTCGTTACCGAGTTCATACTGGTAATCATCAGCCACATAATCAATCAAGCCCTCATCAAGCGGCCACGCGTTAAGCTGGCCTTCCCAGTCATCAACGACAGAGTTACCAAAGCGAAACACCTCAGATTGCTGGTAAGGCACGCGAGATGCTTTCCAAGCCAATCGTGCTTTCTCGAGTGTTTGTTGTGAAGGGGAAGCAATAAACGTATCAATGGCTTTATCCAAGCCTTGTGCTGTCGTTAGCGAGTCACTGTATACACTGTGGGCAAGATCAGCATAGTGGGATACAACGTCTTGTTTGGAAACCGTCGTGGCGCTAACCATCGCTGGCGTTACCAAAAATGTAGCCATAATTAAGTTACGAGGAAATTGAGTCTTCATTATATTTTTCATCCATGTGAAAGCTGTTTTATAACCACAAACAACAATGTAAGTGATAACTATTATTATTACGGAAATAATAACCAAGTTTGTAACTGAATGTAAATTGTTTTTATTAAGCGATACATTGCATCTATATCCAATCACAAATCAGATCGAGACAACATTATGAAAAGTAAGGCTTCCAACTTTCGCCCGTTTGATGTAATTTCGCCGAGCACTAATTAGGAGAGTAAAATGGATAAGCACGAAGAGGTCTTGATTGCCCTACGACAAATCATCCGAGCGATCGATCTGCATTCCCGCAAATTGAACAAACTGGCTGGTTTAACAGGCCCACAGCTGGTGTTGATGCGTGCGATACGCGACTCCGGCGAAGTGACTATCCGTCAACTTTCCAATAACACCAATATGAGTCAAGCAACGGCAACCACTATTCTGGACCGATTGGAAAAGCGTAACTTGGTGGTCCGTGAGCGCAGCAAACTGGACAAGCGTAAAGTCCATGCCTACCTCACCGAGGAAGGAAAAGAATTGCTAGCAAAAGCACCGCAACCGCTGCAAGAAGATTTCGTTGCCCGTTTCCATCGCCTAGAAGAATGGGAACAATCATTACTGCTATCTTCTGTACAACGTATTTCATCAATGATGAATGCCGAACACCTTGATGTTGCAGCCATGCTAGAAGTTGGTAGCATTACTAAGCAAGAAACAGAACGATAAACGCGACTGTGCGGCATAGGATTTTCAATTGTTACTTGAAGGTATAGAAACGCTACTGGTACTGGCCCAAGAAGGTACCATGAGTAAGGCAGGAAGCCGTTTGTACCTAAGCCAAAGCGCCGTCAGCAAACGTATTGCCAAACTGGAAAAGCGGATCGGTAAGAAGCTTATTGAACCTGATGGGCGGCGTATAAAGCTAACGGCCGATGCCCTTCAGTTGATCACGGCTGTAGAGCCGGGTTTCAAGGCATTGAAAGGGCAGATTTTTGATCAACTCGATGTAGATGATCACACCCTTATTCACATCGCTTGCTCGGAAACTTTGGTTGCCGGTTATTTGGCCCCTTTTATGGGTAAATACATCCAACAAGATCCTTACCTTGCCATAAGCACTCACCATACCCCGGTCATTGTCGAGAAAGTACAGTCTGGGGATGCCGCTGTCGGCTTCTGCGCCGGTCACCTACCACCGCAACACGGGTTGGCTGTGACCCATTTGTTTGACGAACCATTTTCTGTTGTCAGTCACCAACCGCTTGAGCAACAGCCCAATCAGTTATTGGTTAATGACTTAAAAAATCCGGCTAATGCCAACCAAGTCAGTACATTGCAAAAAGCGGGAGTTGCTCCGCTAATGGAAATGGACTCCTATACCGCTGCCGCCCAACTTGCATTGGGCGGTGTCGCAGCCGCATTGGTGCCAATTTCAATTGTTAGAACCCTTAAAATAGCGCCTCACCACTGCCACCACTTCCCTTTTCTTGATGAATTAACCCGTCCGGCCCAGCTTTGCTATCGCCAAACGAGTTTCCAATCCACTCGGATCCGCCGACTTATTGAAACCATTGCGGATTCTGTTCGACTAGCAATTTAGCCGCCATACACATTGAGGTGATCACCACCATCGGCCTGATCAACTTACGTCCCTTAGATATGACAACTTTAGCGCCCATTCTCGCCCCGATAAAGCCACCAACGGCCATGATAATCCCGATTTCCCAAACAGGCAGACCGGCAAAAATAAAAAACAGCAAAGCTGCAAAATTCGAGGTGAAGTTCAGAATTTTAGTTCGCGCGGTCGCTTCTACCAGACCAAACTGAGCGATAGCAACAAAACAGATGGTGTACAGTGCACCCGCCCCAGGACCAAAAAAGCCATCGTAAAAGCCAATACTGGTACCCACGGTCAGAGCAAAAACATTCTCCGACAATTTCGGCGTACCGCCTCCCTGCCCGACCTGCGGTGCGAACAAAAAATACAAAGAAATACACACCAGCAAGATAGGGAGCAGTTGCGTTAATAACCCTGCATCAATGCGCTGGACTAACTCAGCGCCGACAGCTGCTCCGATGAAGGTGAACACTATCGCATTGCGCATTTCACGCAGACTAACCAACCCATTACGAACGAAGTACAGCGACGCTGAGAAACTGCCAAATGATCCCTGTAACTTATTGGTTGCCAATGCTTGTGTTGGCGGTACTCCCGCAGCGAGCAAAGCAGGTACCGTTAACAGTCCCCCCCCTCCTGCAATGGCATCAATAAAACCCGCCAGTCCTGCTACAAGAAACAGCAGACCCAATACTTCCAATGACAATTCCATTTACTCACTTCTCTTCGTTTAGCTTTGAGTGCAGGAAAGTACCACTCACATCCACTTCGGAATAGCGAAACGTCGGACGACAACCCATTCCAGTTTGGAATAGGTTGGCCTGATTCACTATGACCCGTTCATGCAGCTAACTCAGTTTCAAATCAGCATGTTGACGCAATGCTTGCCATACTTGCTCCCCAGCTGGGTGCAAACGGGCTTGGTAACGGTAAGCGTAATAGGTGATGGGAAGTCGAAGTGAGTCATCGCCAACAATAGCGACCTTCCCACTTTCAAGCTCGTGCTTTATGGCGTAATCCGGCAGCCATGCTATACCTAATCCTTGCAGTACCAATGACTTCAACAAGTCTGTCATTGATGACAGGAATACGGGTTGCAAGTTGACCTGATCCCGGACTGCCTCGACTTGACGCCCCATGTAAGAGCTCGGGCTGTACGCCAGCCAAGGCACTTCCTTATTAGTGGCAATTCTATAAAGCGGTTTGCCCGCACTATCGCAAGCACATACCGGTAGTAGTTCTGCTTGGCCAATTTGCAAAGACTGGTATGGCGGCAAACGCAGCAATTCATCATCGAACGCAAGCAATAGGTCACACCCTCCCTCTTGCAGCTCTTCTATCGCCTCATCGACATCGATCGCTTCGACACTCAACACCGGCTTATGTTTGCCTGCGAGTAGTTCCAATTGAATAGACGGAACGAGGCTGGTTGCCAATGAATGGGCAGCCGCAACACGGACATTGTTTCCCCCCAATTTTGACAAGTCTGAAAGTTGACCCACGCCGTCCATAATCTGATTGATCAAGGTTCTGGCTGTCATTCGGAACAATCGGCCACTGGGTGTAAGCGCTACCGGCGTCTTACTACGATCAATCAACTCTGCACCGACCGTTTGCTCTAGCGCTTTGATCCGGCGGCTAAATGCAGGCTGGGTTACATTACGCTTTTCTGCTGCCAGCGAGAAGTTTCTCACCTCGGCTAACGCCAAAAAATCTTCTAACCACTTACTTTCAATATTCATAACAGTTCAACCCGCTCTTCCCTAACCAGAAGCAACGGCAGTATAGCGAAACCCAGTACACACACAGAAATATTTCAAGCTATTGGGATCACAGTTTTGGCTCATAGCCATACTGATTTTGCATGACAGGCTCAGCAACGGCATTTCTCAGCGCGACAGCGCTCCCCTATAGTGAACTCAGTGAAAAATAGTGTAGGAACAATAAAATGAGCAGGAAATTAGGTATATTGGGCGGAATGGGGCCACTCGCCACTGTCGAGTTCATGCAAAAAATTATCGCGCAGACACCCGCTAGCAGTGATCAACAACATATCCCTATGCTGGTTAGTAATAATCCTCAGATCCCCGACCGTACCGCTTTTCTGCTCAGTAACGGCGACGATCCCTATCAAGTACTGAAACAAGGTATGGAACAACTCGAACAAGCAGGGGCCGAATGCATCGTCATGCCTTGTAATACCGCGCACTACTGGTATCCCCGACTGAGTAATACCAGCCGGGTACACATGATCAGCATTCTTGACAGTGTTGTTACTGAAGCCCAACAGCGTGGCTACCAAAAAGTCGGTATTCTGGCCACCACGGCGACCATGACGACCCGAATGTACCAAACCAAACTAGCGCAAAAACAAATTGCGGCCATTGCACCAGATCAAGACCAGCAACAAGCAGTGATGGCAGGGATCTATGCCGTAAAAGCCGGTGATGTCGAACAGGGTCACCGCTTAATGAAACCGGTCTTTGATGCCCTACTTGAACAAGGCGCTGATGCCGTGCTCTTGGGGTGTACTGAAATCCCGGTCGCTCTTGCAGAAACGGGCTTTCACCAGCCAGAAAAATGTCTGGACTCACTCAATATCTTGGCAAAAGCATGTATTGATTGGGCAACAGCCGACTCTGCCGAACTCGTTGCCTGATAACCTCTATATACACAACTAAACAAAAGAAATAATAGCATCGACCCATTTCGGGTTTTGCTCGACCAGCAGCTTAACGGCCATGACCATCGATACCATTACCACTAAAGGGCGGATCAACTTCCGCCCTTTGGTAACCACCACTTTCGCTCCCAACCTTGCGCCAATAAAGCCACCCAGCGCCATCACCAAGCCGATTTCCCAAATGGGTAAACCCGCAAAAATAAAAAACAGTAGCGCTGCAAAATTAGACGTAAAGTTAAGTACCTTGGTTTTTGCGGTCGCTTCAACAATCCCCAACTGAGCGATCACGACAAAACAGACAGCAAACAATGAACCGGTTCCCGGGCCAAAAAAGCCATCGTAGAAGCCGATGCCAGTCCCCACCGTCAAGGCAAACCCCGCTTGACTTAGCTTAGGGGTTCCGCCCCCGTCACCCGCGTCTGGGGCAAATAGGAAGTAGAGTGCAATCGCCACGAGAAGGCCCGGAATCACCTGAGTTAACGTTCCGGCATCCATATACTGGACAAGCAATGCCCCTGCCGCAGAGCCAACAAACGTACACACTATTGCCAAACGCATATCGTTGAGATTAACCAAGCCGTTACGGACAAAATACAAGGTGGCAGAGAAGCTGCCGAATGAACTTTGCAGTTTATTGGTTGCCAATGCTTGAGCCGGAGGGATCCCTGCAGCTAATAATGCTGGCACGGTAAGCATACCTCCACCGCCAGCGATAGCATCAATAAAGCCCGCAAGGCTAGCAACCACAAACAGGGCCCCAATAATTTCCCAAGAAAATTCCATACTATTCCCAACACCCAAGTTATAACACAGCAACTGGCAAGCACCTTTTGGCCTTCTGTCACGCCAGAGGCCCGATAGAATACGGATTTTCATTCAGTAATTAAATTTCTTTTTTCAGCCTGAAGCACTGATACCAACCTGGATAAACTGGTCCGCGCGAAGACGAACCCCTCGACGACCCGGAAGAGTTCCATTTAGTCATCGTCGATATTGGTCGCTCTCATATATTGGGATCGGAGTTCAAAGATATTCCTGCGCTGTGTTCGCTGGGCAAGGGCTCTCCCGCAACCTGACGGCCAACCGTTCCGCAGCTAGTTTTAAAAACAGACAATTAACCCCGGAGTCTTGAACATGAGCGATATCATCAACCGCGAGCACTTTCTCGATAACATCGCCGCCAAACTGGGGCGTCCACGACAAATCAAACCGGTGAAGCGCCCGTCCCTGCTCTATACGTGCCACCACGAGGTCATGGCGGGAAAAAGCAGTGATGAACTCAAACACATCCTGATCGACTACACCCGCAAGGCACTGGGAGCCCATGCTCTGGTCACCACCAAAGACGGCTTAAGCGAATCACTGCGTCAGGTGTGTGCCGATTACTGTAATGATGAAACCGCAGCCAGCCCGTCCAAAACCCCTAGCGAAACCTTGGTGTCCGCTGATCCGAGATTGCTCGAACTGTTTGATCCCGAACAACTTGATAGTGACGTTCATAGTGTCCATGTATGGAATACCCAGCTGGGTTATGGACCAAATATCAAGATAGCCGAACGGGCAAAAGTGGGGATCGTTTATGCCGAGCAAGCGCTGGCAGAATCTGGCACCATGGTGCTGTATAGCCAACCGGCACAAGGCCGGGCGATTAGTCTACTTCCTGAAGCCTCGGTCTTTGTCGTCCCCAAAAGTGCACTGGTGGCCCGCTTGACCCAAGCAACCGCTGAGCTGTACAAAAAAGCCCAGCAAGGGGAAAGGCTACCCTCATGCGTGAACTTTATCTCCGGACCCAGTTCTACCGCCGATATTGAGCTTATCAAGGTTGTCGGGGTCCATGGCCCAGTCCATGCCACCTATATCATCATTGATGATCTGTAGCAGTAAAACTTAATTGCGATTCCGGCACATTTCGGCAGGGAATGACAACTGAACCATGATATGGCGGATGAACAGTTCGTCATACCCCTGTTCGTCGAGTGCTTTTTGCATGCAATGCAACCATATTTCTTTCTCTGCGACACCAATCGCCAAATGGCGATGTGCGCCCGGTAGGTTCATCATCCCAAACTTCTCTTCATAGCGCGAAGGACCACCGAGCCAACCAACAAGGAAAGTCGTCAGCTTGTCGATGGACTCCGCTAGGTCGTCACCGTGCATCTGACGCACTTTCTTTGCCTGCGGTAACGTATCCATATGACGATAAAATGATTCAACCAGGGTCCTTATCCCTTCTTCACCGCCTGCCGCGTTGAAAGTATTCTCTGCTACCGTGTAATCGGGTGCTGTTTTTACTTGGACGGTGTAATCATTGGGTCTGTATGGCTTCATGTCTATCTACAACTTACAGCTATCTGGCATATCAATAGACTAATTATACGGAATATTTAACGATGAGTGCTGTATGACATCTCAGAAAAAAGCCACCGGTAATGGTGGCCTTCTCTTCTATTATGCCAATGCTCGATCAAGACTCAACGATCGGCCCACCGAATGCGGTAACCGGCGGTACTTCTCCTTTGAATTTTTCGATGTCCGCCACCACGGTATTAGCGCTAGTTGCCTGAGCCAGTTCGGATGAGCCCACATCCATAGTCAAGGTATTCGGATCACCGTACGTATCAATGGCACCTAGCTTCTCATTAAGCGGCCCATACCAAGCCCCTTCATGAATACGGATCACGCCGGGTGGGTAATCAGGGGATACCACCGCACCAGCTAACAGCTGGCCGCGGTCGTTAAACACCCTGACCAAATCACCATCGCTGATCCCCCGGGCTTTAGCGTCTTCCGGACTGATATAGACCGGCTCGCGATCTTGTACCGTATAAGTTGCGCGATATTCGTCTGATTCACACATCTGTGAGTGCAACCGCTTGTCAGGGTGGCAGGACTGTAGCCAGAGAGGATGCTTATCAGATCCCGGCCCGCCGTGCGAGCGCTCAGCTTTTTCAAACCACATCGGATGCCCTTGGCAGTGTTCGTAGTTATAGCTGGCAATCTTGCGGCTGTAGATTTCAATAAACCCTGACGGTGTTCCCAACGGATTGATTTCCGGATCTTCACGAAAGTCAGCATGACGGACGAAGTTCTTACCCTCACCAAAATCAACCCAACCCGCTTGCCCGACTTCCCAGAACTGATCGAACTCCGGCATTTCAAAGTTGGCCTTGTTGGCTTCACGGCATTCATCGTAAAGCGAGCGTACCCACTCCATCTCATCCATACCGCGAGTGTATTCCTTGTTGCGGCCAAAGCGTCGGCAGAAATCAGTAAAGATATCGAAATCAGTTCGTGATTGATAAAGCGGATCCACCAGTTTGTGCATCGCCAATATACCGGTGCCCGAATACGCCCCGTACAAGTCGATATCATTGCGTTCAAACTGAGTACAGGCAGGCAGCACGATATCCGAGAAGCGGCACGTCGCCGTCCAAGCAAAATCGATAGTCACAACGGTTTGCAGCTTCTGGAACGCGGTTTTCATCCGGTTGCGATCTTGGTGGTGGTGCCAAGGGTTACAACCACTGACCACCAGCATTTTGGTATCGGGTAGGATGACCTTCGCACCGTTATAATTAATTTCCTTACCAGGTTCGAGAATCGCATCAATCCAACGGGCAACAGGAATAGTCCGGCTGTAGCCCTTGAAGTCGTTGTTATCCCATTTCGGCTTTTTACCTTCATCCACATTACGCGGGAAACCACCAGGGCCTGCAGCCCCCGTAGGTGGGATCCCCACCCCACTGTAGTGGTGAGAATAGGAAATACCACCACCCGGCAAGCCGATCTGACCCAGCATGGTAGCGATCACCGCACCCATCCAATATGGCTGCTCACCGTGTTGCTGACGCTGCACCGCCCAACCAAAGATCAACTGGGTACGGTCACTGGCCAGCAAACGGGCAAACTCACGGATATCATCGGCTTTCACACCACAGATAGGCTCCGCCCATTCCGGGGTTTTCTCTACATTGTCTTTCGATTCACCCAATACATAAGGGATAAATTCATCGAAGCCCAAGGCATAGGTGTCGATGAATTCTTTATCGTACAAGTCTTCTTTATACAAGGTGTGGGCGATAGCCAACATGAATGGCACATCGGTTTGGGGATTGACATAAAGCTGATCGCACTCAAAGTAGTTTTGGCTTTTCGACTTCACCGGATCCACCGAGATCACTTTGATCTCCCCCTTGGCAATCTTGTCTTTGAGTTGCTCGTAATACATATAGGAATCGTGGGTCTCGCACTGCCAGCCCACTTGGGTATTCTTGATTGGATCATTGGCCCATAACACGACCGTTTTACTGTTGGCCAGAATATCAGGCCAAGAAGTACCTTGGGCATAGACCTCGGTTGAACCTAGCACATAAGGCATAATGGTCTGACCGGCACCGGTCGAGTAATCCCCCACCTTAGTCATGAAGTTACCGTGCATACCCACGGCACGTTGCATATGGTTACCACAGCTATGGAACTGTCCGGTTTGACGCCAGCCAGTCATGCCGGCATGCAGCGCCCAAGGTCCGTAGTCCTTTTGGATCCGTTCTAACTCGTTGTAGAAGATATCTAGCGCTTCATCCCAAGTAACCCGAACAAAACGGTTATTACCCCGGGTATCACCGCTGTACTTGTGCTTCTTCAGCCAGTCGAGGCGGATCATAGGATAACGGACTCGGGAAGGATTATAGATAATACCTTTGACCCCATTGATCATATCAGTCGGGTACTTGTCCCGCTCTAACGGCTTGATCTCAGTAACCTTGCCGTTATAGATCTTGGCGCGAAAAGCCCCCCAATGAGACCCGGTCGTTTTCCATACCCCGTCCGCCGAATACGGTGACGACACCTCTTCGGCAGCGCGGGCAACAGAGGTGAGTAAACTTGGACCGATAACACCAACAGCACTCGTTGTTACCAGCCCTGATAAAAATTGACGTCGACTCAGAGACATGTTCTTACCTCGCTTCGCTTCTTTTAATGGCCGGCATCAGAAAAATCTGATGAGTGTTTCTGTAGGTATTTCAGCACTAGAGCTTCACTATCACGGTCCAGATTGACGAATGCCAACATACCGTTGAACATACCCGGCCATGTATTCGCATCGAAGTGATTTTCTGCTGGTTGAGTATGGCAAGTACTACAGTTGTTGTTATAGGCAGGTCTCGCTTCATCCCAAATCGGTTCCACATCATCCATCAATGACTCTTTTGGCATCCACAGTTTCACCGTTACCCGCTGCCAACCCAAGCCAGTCAAATCATCTTCTTTCTCTTCAAATTTCTCGACCAAGGTGTCACTCAGTGCCGCATCTTTACTTAATGCCGCCGTCGGGATATTCAGACCGAAATCCTCATTAATCACCCGGCCAAAGCCCTTGGTTTTACGCCAACCGGCAATTTCAACCTGAACCACATTGTCTTTGACCTGCACGACCTTCACTTCGGAAGCAGGATTAAGCTCACCGCCATCGATGGTAAGCGCTTCATCTTCGTACATAGGCAGGTAGCGAACACTGAAGTAATTTTCCCCTTCTTTAAAAGAAGTATTGCTGGCTTTCTGGACCAACTGCTGAACCATGCCACCTGAAAGATTCATATTTCCAGGTAGCTCATGGGCTATCCCTTTGTGACAGTCAATACAGCTTTGATCCCGCTCAGCCGCTTGCTGCATCTGGGTACGAGCAAGATCCGACATCTCATCCCATTTCATGCTGTCGTAGTCGTGGCAGTTTTTACATTCCAGAGACCCGTTAGATGCAAAACGCTCCCACTCGTGGTTGGCAAGTTCTAGACGCTTTTCCAAAAATTTTTCACGGGTATTGATCGTTCCGAAAATCGCACCGTATACCTCTTTACTGGCTTGCATTTTACGGGCGATTTTGTCGGTCCAATTATGAGGAACATGGCAGTCTGGGCAGGTTGCCCTCACGCCGGAGTGATTTGACCAGTGTACCGTTTGCTGCAATTCCTCATAAACATTGTCACGCATCTCATGGCAGCTAATACAAAATTTCTCCGTATTGGTCATCTCGAGGGCGGTGTTAAAGCCCCCCCAAAAAATGATCCCGGCGATAAACCCACCAAGGGTCAATACGCCCAAACTAATATGCACTGCTGGACGCCAAAATGTCGCCCACAGTTTTTTCAAAGCACTCATCATAGTGTTTACCTATATCACCCTTTGCTCATTGCCCTGGCGTTCATATCTCGGCAATCGACATTACCCGTGACCTGGAGGTCCTACGAAAAACACTTGCATCGCCCACACGATAAAGCCGTAACCACCAACAATGGCAACAGCTAATATGGGAAACAAAAAAATGGTGATAAACAAAAAAGAGCGCCATTCATATTTGGCTTTCTCTTTGTCACTGACGGGTTCAGGGTTGCTCATTGCTTTTTTCCTTCTACCATTCTTTTTATCTGTCTCTTAAGTAAGGCTATACCTAATCCTTAAGAGCTAATTTCAGTAAGTATAGTTAAGGATTGAAACTGGACCCGTGATTGGTAATGAAAATGAAGGATTAGTGATGAGGGTAAAAACAAGCACAAAAAAAGGTGCCACTTGGCACCTTTTTTTTATTTTTGTTCTATATTTTTCAGCTTATTACAGTGAAGCGCTGTAGATAGTCTGATTTTGTTGATACAGCTTCAAACGCTGTTCGAACTTTGCATAACGCTGGCCTTCTGGCTCTTGCAGTTTACCGATTGCCGTTTGCTGGGCTTCAATCGCGCGGCGGAATTCACCGCAGGCGGCATAGGCAGCAGCAAGATTATCGTAGTCACCCGCATCACCTGTACCATTACGGCTCAATACTTGTTTGGCCAATTTCAATGCACGGTCACCGTCACGCATACGCTCATCCGAACATGTTGCATACAACCAAACTAAGTTTCGCTTTGATTCCAACGAACCACCATTTGCCGCTTCGTTAAACCACTTAATCGCATTTGCACAATCTGTTGATCCTGTTGCGCCTGACGCATAGTACATACCAAGCTCAACCATCGCAGGTACATCACCTTCATTGGCAGCTGCCGAGTACCAATGCAAAGCCTGCTCATTATCACGAGGCAACACTTCACCTTTCTTAAACAAATCGCCAATCAAGGTTTTGACTTCTGGCATATCTACTGCTGCTTTTTCCAACCAATACATGCCTTTTAGCGGGTCCGCTTTTAGACCATTGCTGCCTTCAAGGTACGCGCGCCCTAAAAATAGCTGCATATTCTTATCACCCTGCTCAGCTTCAAGCTCAACATAGTTCAGGGTTGATAGCAGGTGGTGCTCTGGAGAAGTGGTAATAGAAGCGTGGGCTGTCGTTGCACCGAACGCAACTAGGCCGAAAATGGCACCGAATACAACGTTTTTCAGGGTCTTGGTAGCTGGCATATCTCAGTCTCTTTCAAAGCGTTTGCGGTTTATGGGTAAGGAATTTAAAGAAGTAGCGGTCAAAAAACAACCACAAAAAAGAGGACTATTGAGACCAGAAAGGGTGACATACGGGGTTAATATTACTTTTGTCAGCAACTTAACGCTGACAAAAAAATATAGTCAAAAACCAAAAATGAGATATAGATCCGATTTCTATAGGCTACAAGATACGGATATAAGCTGAATAAAAGCTTGATAGCAGAATAATATGCGGGGGCTCGGGCTTTATTGCCCTATAAATGAAACAGCCAGACATTGTCTGGCTGTTATTCATATTATGCTTTTTATATAGATACTTACATCAATTACAGGTTACGATAATGCTCGTCACCGGCTTTGATGTACTGGTTTTCATATTTCGTTGATTCGCCATCAAGGTCAAGATCCAGATCGATTTGATTCGGTAAATCAAACAGCGCATCACACACCAGCACCACATCGTAGTTCCCTTCCGGCACATACTTCATTTCATAACCGTTGTCGTCACTGACCTTAGCCGTTTTTACCGGTGGATAATCCGAACCTAAATCACCATATTCAGGAGAGTCAGCGTCATAAAGATAAACATACGCATCTTTTACCGAAGTGCTACACGATGACACATCGATATCACCAAACAAGGTTCCTGCTGTGATATTGTCTACCACCTTGAAACCTTCATTCTTGAGGTAATAGGCTTGCTCAATGAGCTGAATCATACTCTTGAGGTCAAACGTCATAGTAAAAGTAGTCGGCACATCAATGTTAATATCTAAACCATCAAACGTTAGATCATCAACAATATCCATCTTCATCTTGTCGACTGGATTGCCGACATAAGAGTACGGTGTATCAAGGAAGTCACCGTAGCTACCTTGCAAGATGGAAAGAGCCATACTGGTGTACTCACCCACAGGTAACAGTTGCTCTGAAATTAAGTTGACCAGATCAATTCCCGTTACATCGTACAAGTCGATAACGATAAACTTCGGATAACCATCGTTATCAACCGGAATATCAGAATCAGCCGGGATACATTGTGTTGAATTGACCCCGTAAGGATCAGTCATACTCTTGGTCGTCCATTCCACGATAGTCCCAGCTAAATCCGTTACCTGCACCGCATCAATTGCAACACATGCCTGAAGATCATCCGCCCCCTTTGGTACTTCTGTGGGTGGTATAGAAACATCCACAGAAATTGGCACTGAAGAACCGTCATCCTGATTGGCTGCTGCGTCATTGTTTGCTGACGTTGACGCTGCCCCATCTGAATCACTACACCCGGCCACAATGAGCGTGGCGAGCACTGGTAGTATTATTTTTTTCATGTCATCACCCCTACGACAAAATAAAATCTGGCCTGTACCAAACCAATATGCTGGCCGCTTAGTGTTTGGTTATGTATTTGTGCACCATACCTGATCAAAACGAGGCAGCTAGCAAAGCCCTGTTTTAATCAAGCTGGCAAGTGGCCGAATCTGACAGTTAAAATTTTAGGCGGATATGGGAGGGCAAAAAATTTATCGTTGAGGTAATTAATTAATGAGAAAAAGTTCTTATGTTCAAGACGAAAAAAACCGGTCTAACGACCGGCTTTAGTAAATAGGAAACAGCTTGCTCGCGGTTACACCGGATCTAACTCCAGCATGGTTTGGATATTAGCGGGAGATTTCGACTCCTGACCAAAGCCACGTAGACCGACCACATGAACGTGCTCGCGATCTTTGAAGATCTTACGCACCAATTTGTAGGTGGTTCCTTTCTCTGGGCTGATATTCTCCGGTGCAGCGATCAATAACTGCATATCCAGGCGATCACACAGTTCGAACAGAGTCGCAATCGACTTGCCATCCAGTCGTGCGGCCTCATCGAGGAACAGCAAGCGACATGGAATGATATCTTTACCACGCAAGCGACGAGACTCTTCTTCCCAGCTTTGTACAACCATCAGCAAGATGGCCTGACCAGTACCAATAGCTTCACCAGTTGACAACGCACCCGACTCAGCCTGTAGCCAGCCATCCGTGCCACGGTTAACTTCAATGCTCAGCTCAAGGTAATTACGGTAATCCAGTAGTTCTTCACCCATGATCTGGGGTGAGCGCTGGCCGACATCAATATGCGGATTCAGGCGCTGGAACAACTTGGCAATCGCTTCAGAGAATGACAAGCGGTGATTGCCGAACAAGTCTTGGTGCTGGTCCTGCTGATCAGCCAGGCCTTCCAATAGCTGCTCGTGAGTATCGCGTACCTTCACGTTCAGGCGCACACCCTTGACCTGACCAAAGCCGATGTTCTGCAGGCCTTGGTTCAGCATACGGATACGGTTCTGCTCGCGCTGGATGGTCTTGCGAATAATGTTTGCTACGGAGTCTGAGCTAAGTGCCAGACGTTGTTCACGGGCCGTTAGTTCTTCACTCAGACGCGCCAGCTCAACTTCCATTTCTTCAATCGCTTCAACCGGATCGTCGGTGCGAATGATGTCGTGACGGATACGCTCGCGCAGATGCTGGTATACGGCAATGTAAAACAGTACCTTTCGCTCTGGACGAGAGACATCTTCCGATGCTCGCAGCGCATCGCGTAGGTTTTCGTTATCAGCCACCGCCAAACGAAGCGCACCCAGAGATTTATCCGATAGTGAACGCAGTTCGTCAGCCGACATATAAGCCATTTCACGACGGTGCAGTCGACGTTCAACATCGCTTTCACGAGCCAAACGCAATACGGCACACCAGCCCGCTTTTGCAGTCACTACCAGTTTACGGATCTCTTGGTATTCTTTGCCTACTTTACGCAGGCGCTTCACCAATCCTTTCATCTCCAGCTCAACAGACGTAATGCCTTTTTCCAGCTGACTACGACGGGTACGAGAAGTATGCAGACGCTCGTTCAGTTCATCTCGGCGAAGGCGTGCACGCTCTTCGGCTTCAACATCGGCACGAACACCTAGCTCCTGAAGCTCGCGCTCAAATTCCTGCACTGTTTCCAGTTTTGCCTGATGAGAACTCTTCAGCGAAGCCATTAGCTGGTTATACTGGTTAGCCTGCGAGCGAGCCTGCTTCAGGGCGTCACGGCAACGGTTACGCTCACGCTCAGCCGATGCCAGTTTGGCTTTCAGTTGCTCGTTAAGCTCGGAGCTCTTATTGAGCATATCGATTGAATCGGCGTACCCAAAGTGGTGACGTCGTTCAGCCAAATCAGCCACAGCGAAGATCTTGGCTTTTAACGCTTGCAGCTGCTTGTCAGCGTCATCATAGCTGATCTGCAATGCGCCAAACTGCTGCGGGTCTGCATCCAGGGCGGTCACCAAGGATTCCAGCTCGGCAATTGCTTTACCGTGACGGTCTAGGTAGTGGCGGGCCTCATCAAGCTGTGACAGCTGCTGCTGCACTTCATCAAAGCGAGCCTGCAAAGTATCATCTTCCAGCAGGCTAACCAGTGGGTTGATTTTCCCCAACAGGCCCAACGCTTCACGGGCAGCCGATAGCTGGCTGCGTTGCTGCTGCTCCTGTGCTTGCGAATCGGTCAGCTGGCGGCTTACCTGATTACGCTTGTCACGCGCAACTTTCAGGCCGGCTTCCGGATCATCATCAAACGCCACGCCCATATGGGTTGCCACAAAGCTGTTGAAGCTCTGGTACAAGCGTTGCAGTTTCTGTGAATCGAATGCAACCTTAGCATGGTCTTCCACCAACTGTTCACGCTCTTCACGCAAGTGCTCAAGGCGCTGCTCACGTGCGGCACGGCCAAATAGCGGTACTTTCGGGAAGCGAGAATAACGTAGCTGGCGATCGTTAAGGTGAACACATACCGCCCCTTCCATCTCGTCGACATCAAAACCGCTGTCGTCGAAAGAGTCTGCATCCCCCTCAATGATGTACAGGTCGTCCGGGCAGTCATCCAGCGCAACCAATTTTTCTTTGATACCTTTGAGATCCGGCACCACGATAGCGTGACGCGAAGGACCATACATGGCACTGAAATAGGGAGCATCGGCCAAGGTAATATCGTCGTAGATTTCCGACAGCAGGCTGCCGCCCAAGGTATCTGCCAGTGCACGCAAACGGGAATCATCACTACCACCCGGCTGTGCTAGGCGCTCGATATCCAGTTCGATTTGTTGTTTTCGTACTGCCAGCTTATCGCGAGTCGCAGAGGCTGCGCGCTCTTTGTCCAGCGTCAGCTGCATGGCATCCATCACCGCCTGACTATCGTACAGCTCGCGCTCCGATTGCTCAGACAATTTTTCCAATGCATCGGATGCGGCGATCCACGCCGGGGCTGCGGCTTCTAGCGTCGAAATCTGGCTGGTTAGCTGCTGCTCTTGACGACGCAGATCATTGCGCTGCTCGACCAAGGTCTCCTGCTGTTGCTCAAGCTCTTCCAGTGTTGCTTCATGGCGGGCCTGCTCTTCAGCCAGCGCGAGTTCACCGTCAAGCTGGACAGCAAAACGTTTGGTATAGGTTTCTGCAAGCTCAAGAGCCTGACGTTGATTGCGCACTGAGCGCTCAAGGTCACGGTACTGGGCTTTTAGCTGATCACTACGCTCGGTGATTGCACCTAACTGGCGGGCTTTGGCTATCAGTTCACGGGCTTTGCTACCGGCTTGTGAACGCTCGATGCTACCGGCAATAGTGGTAACAATCTGTAAGCCTTTATCGAACTGTTTTGCTGCAGCCGACGACATATCCAACTTGTGCTTAAGCGCAAGCAATGCTGTAGTCTGTGTCTCTTGATCCTGCTTTAGCTGAGCAAGATAAGGCACTGCCTGATCGGCCAGCATCTGGTGCTCGCCAGTAATATCACGGGCTTTTTCCAGCGCCTGTACCGCCTGCTGGTATTGCAGGGCACGGGTTTGCTGCATATCCAGCGCCTGCTGGTAGTCAGCAAGCTGGGTTTTCAGGCTGTCGACTTCTTCTTCAGTCAGCAGGGACTGCTCTTCAGCCATGGCAAGCTGTTCAGCGGCTTCTTCAACCACCATCACTTGCTCTTCCAAGCGCTCGGTCAGCTCTTCGAGATCTTCACGGTAGCGTTCGATCTTTTCCTGCTGCCGCACGGCGGTTTGTACCAGCTGCAAGTGATCAGATGCCGCTTGGTGATCCTGCTCCAGCGCACCTTCACGCTCAGTCAGCTCATCCAGCTCTGCAGTCATGTTAGTCAGCGACGTTTGCTGATCATCCAAGTTTTTACGAGAGCCCATCAGCTCGCCACGCAGACCCAGTGTTTTCTCGAGCTTCTGGCGACGTTCGTTGGCATGGCGCATGTAATCCGCCGCCACGTAGTGAGTCGCTTCGGTGATCAGGTGTTTGAACAGATCACGGTCACTCTGGGTAAGCTTGATTGCTTCCAGTGTCATGCGGTTTTCGCGCAATGCGGCTTCCATGTCCTGGAAGGCTTTTTTGACACCGCTGTTGTGTGGCAACAAGTAGTCACGCAGCGAACGGGTAATGGCACTGGATATACCGCCGTAAAGCGAGGCTTCAATCAGGCGGTAGAACTTCGAGCGGTCGGTGCTGTTACGCAATTTCTTCGGCAACACACCAAATTCAAACATTTGAACGTGATAATCAGTGACCGAGTTGAAGGCTTTGAATACAACGCCTTCATACTCGCTAGTCACCAACTCTTTCACTTCGTTGATTTGACGCACACGGGCCTGGTTGTCTGAC
The DNA here is from genome assembly GCF_052873815.1 of Photobacterium sp. DNB23_23_1. Classification (NCBI taxonomy): domain Bacteria; kingdom Pseudomonadati; phylum Pseudomonadota; class Gammaproteobacteria; order Vibrionales; family Vibrionaceae; genus Photobacterium; species Photobacterium sp. DNB23_23_1. The sequence continues at coordinate 59,041 of NZ_JBNNXT010000006.1, forward strand.
AACGTCTCAACCAATACTTCCGTTGGTTTAACATGCGATGGCAAGCCCTGGATGATAAACGGCTTGATATCCACCTTTTTATCACGACCAGCAACTTGCTGCAGTTTTACCGCAAAAATAATACGTTGGTTCTTCGAGTTCACCACATCCAGTGCCGAGTAACAGGTACCCGGTTTCAACTTACCGTGCAGGCCCTTGTCGCGTGAAGCATTCGAGCTCCCCGCTTCGGTAGTATTACGGAAATGAAGCAGGCTCTGATCCGGAATAAGGGAGGTAATAAATGCCGCCATGGTCGTCGACTTACCGGCACCGTTACCGCCAGATAGCGTGGTAACCAAGTTGTCGATATCAAAGGTTCGGGCAAAGAAGCCATTCCAGTTGACCATGGTCAACGATTGATACTTACCGCGTTCCATTAGGCTTCATCCTCCAAATCGGCTTTGTCTAACTCTTTATCGGATGCTTCGTCAGCATCAAGCAAGCTCGATTGGCTTGGCTCCTGCTGATGAACAACCAGCGCTTCACCATCACGAATCAAGCGGATTTGCGCTTCGCGAACATCATCACCGACACGGACATCAGCACCGAAACGGAACACCGCTTCGCTGATCCGGAATTTACCGTTTTCACCGATAGGGATAAGCATACCAAGGCGACGTAGACGACGCAGAGAGGTCTTGGTCTTGTCGAACAGCTTTTCCCGATCAAGATCAGAGCCTGTCGCACGGTGAGTCACCAACTTCATTAGCTTCTTCTCATCGGCTAACTGGATCAGTTCGTCAAATAACTCTTGGTTGCTGAAAATACCTTCGTGCGCTAAACGCTCTGGGCTGAGATAAAGGAAACACAGTACCTTGCCCACCAGCATATCCAACTCTGTCAGTACCGAGCGGCTGATCAATGATGTCGAGCGCGGGCGCAGGTAGAAGAACCCTTCCGGCGCACGCACCAATTCGGCATTATAGCGCTTGTAAAACATGACCAACTCCTGCTCGAACTCAATCAGCAGGGCGTGGTTATCCAAATCTTCGCTGGAGATATGACGACCCGAGCGAAGGGCATTATCCAGTGCCGGGAAAAGCGGGTTGGCAATCGCCTTGGCCAGCTTTTCAGGCATAAATTCTTCAATATTTGTCAATGACATTTGCTTGTACCTTGGCTCCATAGTCATTAATAGCTTCCCAATCAGGCTGAATGGCATTGAAATCCGACTCGGAGTAACCCAGTCTTACCGCCTGATCTATCACCAAACGCGCCATATCGAAATGCTGGGCGTATGGGTGCTGAGCCAAATAATCTTTAAGAAGCAAACTCAAGTTAATTGCAGCGCCGGTTTCTTTATGGGCCTGCAACATCGCGGCAATTTGTTCAGCTAGTTGGTCGTTAACCAGATCCAGCTCCTCAAATTCCATTTCTTCCGGTACGATCCCGGTCACTTCGTCATCACGCAGAACCAGTGCCTCATCACGCATATCGAGCAAACGCTCGGCATCGGCATAAGTCAGTACCCATGGCGCATCGAAGTAATCTTTCACCGATTGGCGCAAGCGCTGGCTGAAGGCACGGTTCTTGTCCATGTCGATAGCCGTACGAATAAACTTATGAACATGACGATCATAACCAATCCACAAATCAATCGCCTGCTGACCCCAGTTAATGATGCGGTCCAGCTTGGCCTGCAAGTTGAATACCATTGCATCGACAAACTCCAGGTCCGAGTTACCCTGAATTTCTTCTTGGATAATCAACAATTGGGTTTGTAACTGGTCACCCGCGGCCTGCAAGGTGTCTTGCAGTTCACGCAGGGTACTTGAGGTTTCGTTCAGCAGCACTTCACAGCTACTGATCGCCGCTCGCCAATCTTGGTTCAGCAGCTCGGCAATATCTTGCTTAACTTGTTGCTGCTGCTCGTCCATGGTGCGTTGGTTGAGATCAATCCGGTCAAAGATCTCTGCGACTGAGTACTTCAGTACCGCATGGACATTCTGCCGCCAATGTCGTTCATCGCCTCCTTCCTGTGCTGCAGTGGCTGCCTTGTTAATTTCATCGGCAACCATGGCAAGCTGAATGGAAAGTTTCAGCGTTGAATACTCGCGGTGGCGAGCATAGTAATCGGTGATCCCAAGGGCCAGCGGGCTCAAACGGTAAATACTTGCACCGTCGTTTACCTCACTGGTAAATCGGGAAATCAGGCGTTGGCGAACCAACTCATTTATGGCGTTGTTGGCACGGAAGGCCACGGTTTCCGGTGTCTGCTCGAACAAGTCGCTCACAATGCGAAATGCATCGATCAGTTCACCTTCCCCTAATTCTTCATCAAAACGATCACCGCTCAACACAGCAATCGCCAACAGGAACGCCAGCCGCTCGGTTGGCAGGTTAAGCTCGAATTTATGCTGCTTAACCCAACTGACCAACTCGGGAACGGTCTGGGTTACTTCACTCATCCGTTGTCCTTATTGCTTTTGTATTTCTCAGCCTCTGGGCCCGCTAACGGCTTTTGGGCGTAAACATGAATATATCGGCCCAGAGACAAATAAGGTTCCTGGCGGCAAAGTTTTTGCTCCATCGCCAGCACCTGTTCAAAACTGTAATCCCCGACCATTGTTGTCTGCATATAGTCGTGGAAAGTACGTACACCGGTCTTACCCAGGATGTTAAAACCAGCCTCTTCAAGCCAGCTATATACTTCATCGGGTTTGATCCCTTGCAAAGGTTGTAGCTTGAAGCGCTTTCTATGCGGCATCCCTTCTTCGATATGGGTCAGGTTGCCACAAATCAGATTCTTAAACAGCAGGCCGTTATAGTTGTAGAACATAATAGAAATAATACCGCCCGGCCTTACCTGCTCCAAAAGGTATTCCAGCGCAGCCTGTGGATCGGCCAGCCATTCCATCACAGCATGAAACAGAACCAGATCCACCTTACTATCTAAGTGTTCACCAATCTCCTGTACCGGACTGTGAACTAAACGATACTGATTAAGCAAGCCGTTTTTAGCAATATCTTGCTCCGCTAGCTTCAGCATTTCGCTAGAAAGATCACACAAAGTAACGTGATGCCCTAACTCTGCCACTTTTTGCGACAGCTGGCCAACACCCCCACCTGCATCTAGCAGATGCAATGGTTTATCGCTCTTCAATAGGGCTAAAATTTGCTCAAGATCTTCCCAAACTACCGTTTGGCGGATCTGGCCTTTGCCAGTTCCGTAAATATTTTTTGCAAATTTTTGCGCTAAGTCGTCAAAATTTCGATCTTCGATCACGTCAGCTTTACGTTATGATAGCGGTTCTAAAAATGTGGCTTATTTTCTCACAAGCGATAAAGGAATAAAGGCTTGTGGTGCTTTTTCGAGCTCAACTGCTGATTTTTCGGACGACATTGCATGTTTGAACTAAAAAAAATTGTCTCTGCTTTACTCATGCCCCTACCAGCCATGCTTATACTCGGCTTGTTTGGGCTGTTACTACTCTGGTTTACCCGCCGCAAGGGGCTGGCAACCTTTTTCATTAGCTTTGCTTTCTTGGGGATCTTTCTCGTCTCCTTCCAGCCGATAGCAACTAGCTTACTGCGCCCGTTGGAAAAAGCCTACCCACCTTATGTGCCGTCTGGCCAGTCGGTGGGCTATGTCATGGTGCTGGGGAGTGGGCATGTAATTGATCACGCAATGCCAATCACCTCGCAACTCTCACGCACGGCTTTAATGCGTTTAAATGAAGGCGTGCGGATTCACCGTTTGTTCCCGGGGTCAAAGCTGATTCTGTCCGGTTATGGCGGCGGCACCGATATCAGCCAAGCACGCATGATGGCGAAGGTCGCTTTGGCACTTGGGGTCAATAAAAATGATATCTTGCTGCTAGAGACTGCAAAGGATACTTGGGAGGAAGCCTTCCAGGCAGCTTCTGTTGTCGGCGATGACAAATTAGTCGTTGTTACATCAGCCAGCCATATGACAAGAGCAATGGAAGAGTTTTTCCGTGTTGGGTTAACCCCAACAGCGGCCCCGACCAACTTCCTTGCCAGTAACAAAATCGAGCAACCCTGGGAGCGCTACCGCCCTCAGGCGAAATACTTAGAGCAAACTGAACGCTACTGGCATGAAACACTCGGCCGTTGGTGGCAGCAAATACGTACCCTGAGCGGTGAAGGAAGCGACCAACACACTGTTGCTCAATAGCCTTCCCTACTCCGCAGGCCCACCTTACCAGCGGTGCTAAAACTCGTACCCAAGTAACGCCAAGTTACTTGGGTATCACGTGTTTCTCCCCCTATATCAACGACCAAGCCTTCTCATTTCTTAATGCAAGAGCAGTTTTTCGCATAAAAACAGCTATTTTGTTTATCTTTTGAACTTTATTCCTTTTGGTTTTATTAAATGCCAATTACTCATATAAAAATCAACCAAAACCGGTTCAGCTTCTGCGACTCACATCATACTATTGCTGCCAATTAGTGATTGATGACTTAGCAAAACGGAATTGCGAGTTAATAACAACGGTAGGATTAGGTTCGATGTTCCAGATACTCAACTTGGCGGTCTTCGCCATTATTATTGCCCTGTTAGTTAAACAACAGAAAACAGAACAAACACTGTCAAAGCGTGTCTTTACCGCACTGGGTCTTGGTGTGCTTTTCGGTGGCGCATTGCAGCTTACCTATGGTGGCGGCAGCAAAGTCATCACAGAGACGCTGGAATACGTCAACATTGTTGGTGCGGGCTACGTCAGCCTGTTGAAGATGATCATCATGCCGTTGATCACCGTGTCTATCATTGGCGCCATCATCAAGGTTAAAGATTCTGGCTCGCTAGGTAAAATATCCGGGCTGAGTATCGGTATTCTTCTCGCGACCACAGCCGCTTCCGCGCTGATCGGTATTCTGGTTAGCAGTATGTTCGGTCTGAGTGCTGAAGGTATCGTTCAGGGCGCGCGCGAGATTGCCCGTGGTGAAATGCTGGAAACCCGTCTGACCTCAGTGGAAGCAATGTCTTTCGCTGACATGATTATCTCTTTTTTCCCAGCCAACCCATTTGCTGATCTCGCAGGCAGTCGTCCAACCTCGACCATTGCCGTGGTAATTTTCTCAGCCTTTATCGGTGTCGCTGGTCTGACGGTGATCCGCACTCAGCCTGAGCTTGGTGCCAGCTTCGAGAAGTTCATCAATGTTGCCCAAGAAGTCGTACGTACCTTGGTTCGCATGGTACTAAGCCTAACACCATATGGTGTATTGGCACTGATGACCAAAGTTGTTGCGGGATCAAACTACGACGATATCTTGAGCCTAATTAACTTCGTGGTCGCCTCTTACGTGGGTCTTGCCCTGATTCTGGTCATGCACATGGTACTAGTGGCTTTCGTTGGTGTGAATCCAATCCGTTACCTGAAGAAGATCCTACCGGTGTTAACTTTCGCGTTCACCTCGCGCTCAAGTGCCGGTACCATTCCTCTTAACGTTGAGACGCAGGTGAAGAAGCTGGGTAATGGCGATGCGGTATCAAACTTCTCGGCCTCTTTCGGCGCAACCATGGGTCAAAACGGCTGTGCCGGTCTGTACCCTGCTATGCTAGCAGTGATGATTGCACCAACGGTAGGTATTAACCCGCTGGACCCAGGCTTCATGCTGACCTTGATTGCCATTGTTACCATTAGCTCATTTGGTATTGCTGGTGTGGGTGGTGGTGCAACTTTTGCAGCGCTGATTGTACTGTCAGCACTTGATATGCCTGTTGCCCTTGCTGGTCTGCTTATCTCTATTGAGCCATTGATTGATATGGGCCGTACTGCTGTTAATGTAAGCGGTGCGATGACTGCCGGCACGATTACTTCTCGAGTGTTAGGCCAAGCTGACGATACCGTATTCGAATCTGACGAAGATATCGAAGAGAAAACAGCGACAGCATAAAGCCAGACGCGAGACAAAAAATATCAGCCACCCTCATTATTGAAGGGTGGCTTTTTTATTAAAAATCAATCAGTAAACTTTTACCTAACGTGATAAGTAAAAATACTCAGTGAATTTTCATTGGTGATCGGTAGAATACGCCCACTTGCCATACAATATGGCATAAATAATCTATCACTTAACCAATTCTGCCACTGAGTCTCAATGCGTAATCCAGTTAACCAAGCGATCGTCCTTCTCATTGCCGCCAACTTGCTGGCGTCCTTCTCGGATGTTTCCCTGAAAATCCTCAACGGTGAAGTGCCCACTTTTCAGTATGTTTTCATCCGCCAGCTACTTAGCGTTATCATGCTACTACCACTTTGGCTTGCACTGCCGAAGGCCAAACGCCAGCAAGGCTGCTGCAAGATTGCTTTTTGGCGAGCCCAACTCATTCTGATGGGCAGCGCCTGTGCTATGGTCGCCATCACTTTCTTGCCCCTAGCAACCGCCAATGCGATGTTCTATGTCGGCCCCCTACTGATGTTACCGTTATCAGTGTTTTTACTTAAGGAAACGCCACCCAGGGCGAAAGTCATTGCGACATGTATTGGTTTTGCCGGTGTGTTGGTTGTTCTGCGTCCCGAGCACTTTCACTGGGCTGCTATCGTAGGCCTAGGAAGTGCACTGGCCATGGGGCTGGGAAATATCTTGATCCGTAAATTACCGAAAGATCAGCATTTGGTATCGACCTTGTTCTGGACCGGGGTAATGACCTTACCGTTATCGCTAGCACTTGCTGTCCCGCAATGGGCGGCCATTGAGTGGCGTCATGTCGGCTGGATAATGGCGATAAACCTGTTTGTCTTGGGTTATCACGCCTTGGTGGTGATTGGCTATAAAAAGGCTGCAGCAGGGCAAATTGCTTTGGCTGAATATTCAGGTCTAGTGTTCGTTACCGCCTTTGGCGTGATGTGGTTTGATGAAATCCCAGATCTACTTACGGTAATGGGGATCTTGTTGATTGTGGTACCTATGATGCCGGTGAAATGGCAACGCTTATTTAACCGAAAAACCAATGAAGCCGTCATTGACTCATAAATGAGTCTCAAAAAAAAGCGGAAGAGCCAAGGCTCTCCCGCTTTTTTTGCTTGAACATTAACCAACCAATTGGCGCACTTTTTCCAAATCTTCCGGTGTATCAACGCCAGCAGGGGGCGCATCAATAGCAACCTCGACATGGATTTTCTCGCCATACCAAAGCACACGGAGTTGCTCCAGCGCTTCGATTCTCTCCAGCGTACTCGGCTCCCAATTGATGTAAGTATTGATAAAGCCTGCACGGTAGGCATAGATACCAATATGACGCATCAGATCCTGGTGAACTTCCTGCGGACGCTTGGCGAAGTTATCGCGGTCCCAAGGGATAGAAGCCCGACTGAAATACAGCGCATAACCATCTTTGTCTGTAACCACTTTAACCGCGTTAGGGTTGAACACTTCATCAGCATGGTCGATTTCAACCGCCAGCGTTGCCATCGGTGCATTGCTACCAGCAAGATTGGTCGCCACCTGACGGATAATGCTTTCCGGGATCAGCGGTTCGTCGCCCTGTACGTTAACCACAATATGATCATCGGCCAATTGGTATTTGGCAACCACTTCAGCGAGACGCTCAGTGCCTGATTCATGGTCATCGCGAGTCATACAAACTTCACCACCAAACGCCTTCACCGCATCGACAATACGCTGATCGTCAGTTGCAACAATGACTTGCTCGGCACCCGCTTTGCTGGCCTGCTCATAAACCCATTGAATCATTGGTTTACCAGCAATATCAGCCAACGGTTTGCCTGGTAGGCGTGATGATTGGTAACGAGCAGGTATAATCACCGTAAAAGACATTACTTCACCTCTTCCGAGCTCAGAGTACGTGCCTCTGGCTCAAGCAATACAGGGATACCATCTTTAATAGCATAAGCTAGACGATCAAACTTGCAGATCAGCTCATTTTTGTCTTTATCGAAGTTCAATTTCCCCTTACAAACTGGGCACGCAACGATTTCAAGCAGACGATGATCCATACTCTTCCTTTACCTTAATAATCCGGTTAATCAAGCTATCAGCCTGCTCGGCGGGCATCTCGGCATCAACCGGTAAATACCACCAATTAGACTGAGCGAAAGTGTGGCATTTCACCGCATCTTTCTCTGTCATGACGAGGTGCTGGCCTAGCTCGGACAGCTGTTGTAATTCTTGCTCGGCAAATGCCTGATGATCTGCAAAAGGCTGGCACTTTACCGGTGTGATGCCGAGCTGCTCTAGTGTATTAAAAAATCGGGGCGGATGGCCAATCCCCGCCATGGCGACGACATCACCTTGCAGTTTGGTCACGCCTAAGCGCTCACCGGTCTTAAGATTAACCAAATCGGACGGGACCAGTTGCATTGGGATTTCATTCTCTTCGGCATTGCCGCCGTTACAAATAAGAAAATCTACCTCTTGCAAGCGATCACAGCCTTCACGCAGTGGCCCCAGCGGGATCAACTGTTGATTGCCAAATCGGCGCTGACCGTCAATCACCACAATTTCGATATCCCTTGCCAGTGCATAGTGCTGCAAGCCATCGTCGGTAATGATCACATCAACATCCGGCTCAATCAGTTGTACTGCCTCAGCGCGCTTGGGCGATACGGCGACAGGCACACCAGTACGGCGAAATATCAGCACTGGCTCATCACCAACTTCAGCCGTGGTGCTCTGGCTATCAACCCGATACGGGTAATGCGGTGCTTTAGCACCATAACCTCGGGAGACCACACCGGGATTGAGTCCCGCCGCCTTGAGCTGTTCAACCAGCCAAATCACAACAGGCGTCTTACCATTTCCTCCTGCTGTGATATTACCTACCACCACAACCGGAACAGAAGAGCGGTATACCGCTTTCCGACCAGTTTGATATTGTAACCGACGACGCTGACTCACTGCGCCAAACAGTTTACTCAATGGCCACAGAAACGGCTTTAACACCGTTCCCGCCGGATGCCCTTCAAACCAAATTTGTTCAATAACCGAAGCCATTATTCACCAAACTGGATACGGTGTAGCTGGGCATAAGCGCCGTTTTGCGCCAAAAGTTCAGCATGTACACCACGCTCTACGATTTCACCATCGTCAACCACCAAGATTAGGTCAGCTTTTTCAATGGTCGACAAGCGATGGGCAATAACCAATACCGTCCGGTCTTTCTGCAGTTCATCCAGTGCAGACTGAATCGCACGCTCTGATTCGGTATCCAGTGCTGAGGTTGCCTCATCAAGGATAAGAATCGGTGCATTACGCAGCAAGGCACGGGCAATTGCGATACGTTGACGCTGACCGCCAGACAGGCTCACACCGTTCTCGCCAATCATGGTATCCAAGCCATTCTCCATGCCGTTGATGAAGTCCATCGCATAGGCGAGTTCGGCTGCTTTTTCGATATCCGCTCGACTGTAAGTATCACCACTTGCATAAGCAATATTGTTGGCGACGGTATCGTTAAACAGATGAACGTTCTGCGACACAACAGCAACCTGATCACGCAGATTGGACAGCTTGTAGTCACAAATATCGTGGTTATCGATGATAATACTGCCCGAGTCAATGTCGTAGAAACGGGTGAGCAAGTTGGCAATAGTACTTTTACCTGAGCCTGAACGCCCCACCAAAGCAAGCGTCTGCCCAGCAGGCAAATCAAAGCTCACATTTCTCAGTGCTGGAGTATCTTTGGTCGGGTAAGTGAAAGTAACATCTTTAATATGGATATCACCGTTCACTCGCTTGACTTCGTGTTGGCCGTTATCTTTTTCTGATTCCAGCTCCATAATGCCAAATAAGGTTTGGCAGGCTGCCATACCACGCTGAAAATGAGAAGTCACATTGGTAAGAGACTTAAGCGGAGCCATCAAGCCAAACATGGAGCCAAAAACCAAGGCAAAGGTTCCCGGTGTCAACGATTGTCGCAATGAATCAGTATTGGCTAGAATCAGAACCACAACCAGTGCCAATGAAGCAATCACCTGAATAACAGGGTTAGCTATGGCTTGTGCCGAAACCAACTTCATGCTTTGTTGACGCATGCGGTTACTCACCTGTTCAAAGCGCTCCTTCTCTACTTGCTGGCCGCCGTAGCTCAACACCACTTTGTGGCCTTTCAACATTTGCTCTGCGGAGGATGTCACCGAGCCCATCGCATCTTGCATATTTTTGGAAATACGACGGAACCGCTTTGATACAACCCGAACACAAATAGCCACAACAGGAGCAATCACCAGCAAAATAGCTGACAGCTGCCAACTGTTGTAAAACATAATTACCATCAAGGCGATTATTTTTGCACCTTCACGTACCAGATTCACAAGAGCATGGCTCGTTGCAGACGCTACCTGCTCAGAATCATAGGTAATTCTAGAAAGAAGCTTGCCCGTGGACTCTTTATCAAAAAAGCTAACTGGCATTTTCATAAAGTGGTTGAACATTTGCCTACGCATACTCATAACCACATTGCCAGAAACCCAAGAAAGGCAGTAGGTAGAGATAAAGCCACTGATGCCGCGTAAGATAATCAGACCCAGCAAATAAAATGGCATCATTGCCAGAAAATTCGATTCAATACCATCAATCCCGCCAAAACTTTCATCTAGCAGCGGCTTAATCATAGAAATCATTAAGGCATCACTTGAAGCATTAATAATCAAAGCAACAACAGCAACAGAAAGACCAGCTTTATAAAGCCCAACTAAAGGCCAAAGTCGCTTAAACGTCTCCCAAGTGGTTTGATCGTTCGAAGTAGTCATGGAAACCATTTTTTCTTAAAGACAATTTTCCCATTCTACTCGCATAAATGCCGGAGACCAAATAAGTTCATTGAACAAGGCACAATACTGCTTGATTTTCAAACAATCAGTCATATTGGGAAGAAAGGTTTCCTTGCTACTCTTGTGAAGTGGCAGGCCTGAACCAAGCCGCTTTCCGGTCTTGGCGGTACCGAACGACGTCGACCTCTTCACCATTAATATGCAGCGAAACCTGACCTGATTCAGCCGTAGATAACCAGTTAACGCCTCTGTCTAAGTAACGCTGCTGCACATCGCTTGATGGTAAACCCCAAGGGTTAAACCGTGCAACCGAGACCAGTGCATACTTAGGATCCATCCGGTCGAACCAGCCCATTTGATCAAGCCAAGTTACCGTTGACGAACTGCGACTGCCATGATGCGGTACCAAGAGAATGTCCGGTGACAAGTTAGGCTCAAGCCTTGCCAACAACAGCTCAGATATCGCATCGATATCCCCGGTTAGTAGCAAAGAGGTGTCGTTTGCCATACTGCCACCGACACCTTGCTTCACCTCAACAACACAAGAATGTGGGTTAGCTGCTCTCGCCACCTGTTTTGGTGGCCACAGCACACGGAAGCGCAAGCTGTACCACTGCCATTTTTCACCACGTACGCAAGCTTGGTAGCCCTCACGGAAGTCACTACTACGCTTCCAATCCGGGTCAAAAACCTCCACCAAATAGTCGGCACCAGCGGCATGATCGCTATCGGCGTGGCTCAGGATTAAACCATCCAGTGACGTTTGTCCTCGCTGCTTCAATACCGGCTCTATGACTGAATGCGCAATAGAGCCTTCAGGCCAGCGGTTACCGGTATCGTAAAGTACACTGCGATTCTGGGTCGATATCAATACCGCCAAGCCATGCCCGACATCGAGTAAATCAATCTGCCATGGCTCTCGATTTTTAATTGAGACAAAGGGATCATGAGACGTTGGCTTATCATCTGTTTCTGCCATTTGTGTGCCTTGAATGACAGCTGGTTGATTCCACAGCATAACCACCATTGAAAGCACGGTTAATAAAGCCGCAAAGCGCCTTAGCGGCAGTAACCAGAGCAAAACCGACATAGCCGATGCCGCCAAGACCCAACGCCCAGCGCTATCTGCTAACACCCACCAGCCGCCACGAGCCCATTCAGCTATCCACAGTACCGGTGATAATGTCATGTTAGCCATCTGCCAGCACACCATAGCCAATTGCTCAACGGAAGAAAACACGATAGCTGCCAGTACCAACGGTACTGTGGTCATACTGACCCATGGCACGGCCAGCAAATTCACCAACGGTGCCCAAGGTGAAAAACCACCAAACCATAGCCACTGAACCGGCAGCATCAACACCAGCAATGATAACTGGAGCAACAGCAGCGCCCGCCATTTACCCAGCCACCTCTGGTGAAGTTTCATCTCTGAGCTTTCCTCGAATCTTACGCCGCCGACATGTGCCATAGCGATAACCGCGACCGCGGCAAATGAAAGCCAAAATCCAGCGTTGTATGAGGCGAGCGGATCCAACGCCAGACTAACCGTAAAAACCAATAACAACACTTGCCAACTCGGCCAAACTACTCGAAACCGAAGTAACAGCAGTACGACCGAGCTCATCAACAAGGCTCGTTGCGTCGGCAGGGTAAATCCTGCAAGCCAAGCGTATACCCCTCCAGTGGTCAACCCCACCCATAACGGTAGCCATATTGCATGTGGCCAATCACCAAACAGATTTCGCAAAACGCCACCGCCCCACCACCCCAGCATTATGGCAAGGCCAATATGCAAGCCGGAAATCGCCATCAGGTGAGCAAGACCGCTGTCACGCAGTAGTCCCCAATCTTGTGCCTCTAATGCCCCGCGAAAACCAAAACCCAGCGCCAACAGATACCCTTGATGGTTGAGTTCATCGGTATATTCTAGAGCGCGGTCAAAAGCCATTTGACGAAGGCCAGCTAACGAATGTTGGCCACTGGCCAAGCGAACACCACCGGTCACGACACCTACCCCGTGGATTCCCTTACCAACAAACTGCCGTTCACGATCATAACCGGCGCTGTTAACGCGACCATGTGGTGGCCTTAGCCTCACTTGCAACTGCCAGCGCTCTCCCTGCTTCATCACCGGCATATTGGTTTGATTTTGCCAACTCAACCTTAAACGCAGCTTTTTACTCAGCCTAAAATCTGGCTGACGTAATTCTGACGTTACAAAATCAAACAAAGTATCTAATTTCTTACGATTTAATAGGCTGCTAACTTCCCCAACTATGGTAATATTCCTCGGCTCAATAAAAGTCAGTTGGACGTTTTTTAGATAGGATGTTGCGGCGAGATTTGCCAAACAAGCGCCGATGGCGATATAGATCAATAATCGCCATTTGGAATAGAAACACACTACACTGCCTATCATTAAGGCTGTAATAAATCCATGGTAGGTTGGTAATGCCAACCATAAGTGAAGCGATAGCAGTCCAATTGCAACCCCGGCAGCGCTTGTGTTCATTTCAAACCTGCCTGTGAACAAAAGAATTACAATGCCAAGACAAGTAATTAAACGAATGATGCCAAGCCATGATGTCATCAAACGCCAAAAAGCGTTGAAGATATTCGGCAATGTGCTTTATAACCCAAATTTGTGGTGTCTCAACCGCCGCTCGGCGTCGGGTGCATTTGCAGTCGGTTTGTTTATGGCGTTCGTCCCCCTTCCCAGTCAGATGATCATGGCTGCCGGCGCCGCCATATTTTTCAGCGTCAACTTGCCACTTTCGATCTGTCTGGTTTGGATCAGCAATCCAATCACCATGCCTGTCATGTTTTATGGTGCATACAAAGTCGGTGCCTGGCTGATGAATACACCGCACCAAGCCTTCCACTTTGAACTGTCTTGGGCGTTTTTGCTGCACCAAATGAATCAGATTGGTCCACCTTTTCTATTGGGCTGTGCCGTCTGTGCCGTGTTCTTTTCAACTCTCGGCTACTTTGGCATCCGCGGACTTTGGCGCTACTCAGTGGTCAGAAGCTGGCAAAAACGTCGATTCCGCATGCTGAAATAGTTCTGTGCAAATATAATTTTCGGCAGCTAAAACAAAAAACCTCGCAGATGCGAGGTTTTTTTAGCTCTATAATAAGGCAGTCTCAAATAGCACTATCGAATTAGCGAGGCGGTCTGCAGAAAACTGAAAACTGCCATATCTCATTCATCAAAAAGTCGACCTTTCCCCCAAAGCGCCATTTCAGCAGCGGCCCTTAAGACTCACCAAGAGGGAAGCAAACGCTTTATTTGGTGCCCGGACTGTCTATTTTGCACTCAATACCATTGCGGGCTGAAGTGCACCGGCTCGCTTAGCGGGATACCATGTAGCCAAGAAACTCAAGATCACCGCTGTTGTTGTCACCAGCAATACATCTTGCATAGACAGTAGCGTCGGAAGAAAATCGACAAAATAGATATCGCCAGACAAGAACTGATGGCCAATTAGGGTTTCCAGCCCCCTAATGAGAGTAGTGAGATTGACAGCGACCAAAGAGCCCAGCAACGAGCCTACCAAGCTACCAACAACACCTGACAACACACCGTGCCATACGAAAATGGATCGGATCAACTTATCAGTCGCCCCCATAGTACGCAATATCGCAATGTCCGCCGCCCTGTCTTTTACAGCCATCATCAACGTAGACACGATATTAAAACTCGCGACCCCGATCACCAGCACCATCACCAGATACATAATGGTACGAACCATTTGGATATCACGGTACAAGTAGCCATACTTTTGGTTCCAGCTTTTTAGGTATACGTAAACAGGCAGAGTAAAACCGACTTCTCGCACGATGCTTTGGGCATCCAACACCTTGTCAACATTAAGCTCGATTCCGGTTACCCCCTCGCCCATCGATAGGTACGATTGAGCATCTTTGAGAGGCACTAATGCAAAGTTGTGATCAATCTGTCCAGCCAGCGCAAGTAAGCCAGAGACTTGAAGTCGGATACGATGCGGTGCCTTAAGCTTCAAGCTCGGATCTGGGTTAGGGATCATTGCCGTGATCCAATCTCCCACGTCGATACCCAGCTTGTCGGCCACGCCTTGCCCCAAAATAACCTGTTGCTTACCCGCTTCAAAGCTATCCCAAGCATTATCCTTGACAAATTGCGGCAACACACTGACGTCACGTTGCTTTTCTGGGTTCACGCCACGCACTTCCACCGCCTTGAGGCTGTTACCTTTCTCAAGCAAGGCAGTAAAGTTGATATAAGGGGCCGCCGCAGTCACCCTTGGGTGCTGCTCGACCAAATCGAGAACGGGTTGCCAATCTTCAAAAGGCGGTGTCACCGCCTCCAGTTCGCCATGGGGGATCACCGATAGGACCCGGTTTTGCAACTCACGCTCAAAACCATTCATCGCCGAAAGACCAATAATGATCACGGCAACACCTACCGCAATACCCAGCGTCGATGAAATCGAAATAAACGATACCATCCGGTTTCTTTGCTTGGCGCGGCTGAAGCGGCTGCCGATGTATAGAGAAAGCGGTCGGAACATCAAGCCACCTCTACTAGCTGCAACTCGCCGTCTTGCATATGCATGCAGCGATCCAGTTTGCCAGCTAACTCATTATCATGGGTTACCACCAAGAAGGCGGTACCCGACTCCTTGTTGAGCTTGCGCATCAAATCATAGATTTCCAGTGCGGTTTTATGATCCAGGTTACCCGTTGGTTCATCGGCCAAAACCAAAGACGGTTTGTTAACCAGTGCTCTTGCAATAGCGACCCGTTGACGCTCACCGCCACTGAGCTCGGAAGGACGGTGCTCCAGCCTGTGACCAAGTCCAACCAGATCCAAGATACTGTGGGCCTGCGCGCGTGCTTTATTCGCGGCAACACCGCCAATCAGCAATGGCATAGCCACATTTTCCAACGCACTGAAATCAGCCAACAAGTGGTGGAACTGATAGACAAAGCCAATCTCCTGATTACGCAGCTTAGCCTGCTTATTGGCACTCATTGCATTGAGTTTTTGCCCCTTGAAAAACACTTCGCCTTCGGTAGGCTCATCCAATGCTCCAAGTAAATGCAGCAGCGTACTCTTGCCCGAACCTGACGCACCGACAATACCGATAAGCTCACCAGCATCAAGGTGGAAACCCACCCCTTTTAGCACCTCTGTTTCAAGTTGGGCTTCTTGATAAACTTTTCTCAGGCCCTGACAAACCAATAATGCATTACTCATAACGAAGTGCCTCTGCTGGACGAACAGATGCCGCCCGGTAGGAAGGAAAAACAGTTGCCAGCAAACTCAAAACAATCGCGCCGACAATAACTAAAGCAATCTGTAGTGGTGATATTACAATCGGTAGCTGACCGCCAGCGGTGATCAAATTCACGCCAATAACAGTGAGGAAAGAATTCAAGTTCAGCGCCAATATGGTGCCTAGTACTCCACCAATGATAGCGCCGATCACACCACTACTAGCCCCTTGTACCATGAACACCAACAGGACCTGACGGCTGCTCATACCTTGTGTTTTCAAAATGGCCACTTCGGCCTGCTTTTCCATCACCACCATGATCAACGCCGAAATAATATTGAATGCCGCCACACCGATAATCAGTCCCAGCATCAAGCCCATCATGTTCTTTTCCATTTTCACTGCTTGGAATAGCTCACCGCGTTGTTCTCGCCAATCTGACCAAGTCATTCCATCGGGTAAAGGCCGGTTAGCCAGGTCGGCGACCACGAACGGATCATCGACAAACAAGCGCCATCCTGTTATCTCACCGGGTTTCAGGCGTAACAATCGTCCAGCATCCTCGATATGAGTCAGTATAATCTGGCCGTCAACATCCGATCCGGTATTGTATAAGCCCGCGACTTCAAAGTTTCGCTGGCTAGGAATTCGACCGAGCGGGGTATACTGGCTGGCGCTAGTGACCATCAAGCGTACCTTGTCACCAACTTTGACGCCCAGTTGATTGGCCAGGCTTTGGCCTAGGATAACTTTATAGCTGCCCGCTTCCAAACCCTTGATATCGCCATGGTTAATGTAATAGCCGACCGGCTCAAAGGCGTCAGGATCGACACCCAGCAGCATCCCCGCCGCTAACGATTTAGCACTTTGCAAAATCGCCTCGCTACGAGTAAGCGGTGACACCATATCGACTTTTGGGATCCCCTTTAGAAATTCTGGCGGTTGCTCTGTACGAGATAAGTGACCATCGGGAGTCGAGATAACAGCTTGAGGCATCACCCCAAGGATCCGCTCCTTGAGTTGCTGCTCAAAACCATTCATCACTGACAAGACCGTAACTAAGGATAATACCCCAACGGTAATACCCGCGGTCGACATATAAGAAACAAAACGGCTGAACCTATCACCAGAACGTCCTCTGAGATAACGCAGGCCGATAAAAAATGAGACGGGATGAAACATAGATAAGAAAGATACCATCCTTATAAAAACTGTTCGAAAGCATACCCGTTGCCGCGTCTGATTACCATTAAGCACAGTAAAACTAATGTAAAAACAGCGGGTAAAACCCCCACTCTGCGACCACTTTACTTGTCCCAAAGCAATAGGTGGGTGATAATCGAAGAATAGTTAATTTATATCGAGTGCGACATGAATCAGGACGAGTATTTTTCAGTCCATGCCGGATTGACCATCAATGTAGAACCACTCCAACCCGGTGAAAATATTCCCGAGATGCTGGCTTTCCAGCAAGAAATCCCGCCCCTGTTTCGTATCGCCAGTGAATGCAGCAGCTTAGATGACGGTTTAGAGCATTCATTATCCCAACTAAAAAAAGACGAATTCAAAGCACTTTCGAATTACCTTACCGTGCAAAACAACAAGATAAATTTATTATTATCTTTCGTGCTAGCCCAACAAGATGATGCCGAGCTTCGCTTTACCACGCACACTTTCGGCGCTAGTCAACTGTCCTACTTTTCAACAGAGGCGTTAATCGAAGGCGGCAAGGTAAGGCTCAAGCTGTTTCTTGATAACCCCGCGGCGGCCGTTTACGCTTATGCTGAAGTAACCCAATGCCAACCTCAACAAGACGGCAGCTACGAAATTGCCTTGAAGTACGTACGCTTAATGGAAGATGACAGGGATCTGCTGATCCGAGCCGCCCTGTATTTCCAGCAAAAAATTCTGCGCCAACGCGCCCAACAGCGATCAGATAATAAAAGTTAACCATGAAAGCACAGTCTATTCTCTCTCTTCCATTACCGTCCAAGCCGGGTGACAGCCGATTCGTCGGTAATGTATCCGGTGCTGCGCTGGCGCTCTCTGTTGCAGAAGTAGCCCACGATCATCAAGGCCCTATTTTGGCTGTGGTGCCAGACACCCAGACCGCATTACGCCTACAACCCGAAGTCAGTCAGTTTACCTCATTAGAAGTCAGTGTCTTCCCAGACTGGGAAACCTTGCCGTATGATAACTTTTCGCCGCACCAAGATATCATTTCAGATAGGCTGACTCGCTTATATAACCTCCCCCAGCAAGCTAACGGGGTGGTGCTAGTACCAATCAGCACCCTGCTGCAGCGCATGACACCAAGGGCTTTCATCCACCAGCATGCGCTGATGGTTCGTAATGGTGATAGATTATCGCTGGATAAGCTACGCCTACAACTCGAAGCCTCAGGTTACCGTCACGTTGATCAGGTTATCGAACACGGTGAATATGCCAGTCGTGGTTCACTGATTGACCTGTTCCCAATGGGCAGTAACCAACCGTACCGCATTGACTTCTTTGATGATGAAGTCGATTCTATTCGCCAGTTCGACCCCGAAAACCAGCGCTCTACCGGTGAGATTGAACAAATCCGCCTATTGCCAGCCCACGAATTCCCAACCGATGAAATTGCCATCGAGAATTTTCGTATGCGCTGGCGTGAGCGCTTCGAGGCCCGCCGTGAGCCAGAGTCTATCTACCAACAGGTCAGCAAGCGTACTTGGCCTGCCGGTATCGAATATTGGCAACCCTTGTTCTTCGAGCACACCGAAACACTTTTCGATTACTTGCCGCAAAATAGCCTGCTGCTCACCATCGGGGCACTTGAGTCCGCCGTTGACCAATTTTTAACCGATGCCGAGTACCGCTACGACCAGCGCAGAGTCGATCCTCTTCGCCCACTGCTCGAACCTAACGAGCTATGGTTGACCAAAGAGGAAATGTTCACTCATTTCAAAACGCTGCCTCAAGTGCGTATCCGCCAAGAAAGCGAGCCCGACAAAGCTGGCCGCTACAACCTGCCAGTTAAAGCGGTTCCTGAGCTAACCATCAACCACCAGCTCAAAGAGCCATTGGCTGAACTTCGACGTTATTCGGAAAGCTATCAGGGCAAAATTGTCTTCTCGGTCGCCTCTGAAGGCCGCCGCGAAGCATTGCTTGACCTGCTAGCCCGAATCAAGCTGCGCCCGGTAGTAGCACCTACCCTGACAGAAGCCTTGGCGACACCGGGCAAATTTAGCCTAGTTATTGGCTCGGCTGAACAAGGCTTTTTGCTCGAACAGCCAGAAGTCGCCCTGATTTGTGAAAGTGACTTACTGGGTGAACGCGTGGTTCAGCGCCGTCGCCGGGATGAAAAAAAATCGGTCAATGCCGATACCATTATCCGCAACCTTGCTGAACTCAAGGTCGGCCAGCCGGTGGTCCACCTAGATCATGGTATCGGTCGCTTTCAGGGCTTGCAGACACTCGAAGCTGGCGGAATGAAAACCGAATACGTCACCTTGGAATACCAAGGTGGTGCCAAGCTTTACGTCCCGGTAGCCTCACTGCACTTGATCAGCCGTTACTCGGGCGGTGCGGAAGATTCCGCTCCGATCCACAAACTAGGCGGTGAAACGTGGGTGAAAGCTCGAAACAAGGCGGCTGAAAAAGTCCGTGATGTTGCCGCCGAGCTGCTTGATGTCTACGCCAAGCGAGAAATGAAACCGGGCCACAAATTCACACTTGATCGCGAAGCCTATGCCGACTTCAGTACCGGTTTCCCGTTCGAAGAAACTCATGATCAGGCACTGGCTATTAATGCTGTCCTATCTGATATGTGCCAAGCCAAAGCCATGGATCGTCTAGTCTGTGGTGATGTCGGCTTTGGTAAAACAGAAGTCGCCATGCGCGCAGCCTTTGTTGCCGTCGATAACAGCAAGCAGGTCACCGTACTGGTGCCGACGACCCTGCTTGCTCAACAACACTTTGAGAATTTCCGCGACCGTTTTGCCAACACCCCGGTTAGGGTTGAAGTCCTTTCACGCTTCAAAACCGCCAAAGAGCAAAAACAAATCTTGGCCGACATGGCCGAAGGCAAAATCGATATCCTGATCGGGACACACAAGCTGCTCAATGCCTCGGTGAAGTACCATGATCTTGGTTTATTGATTGTCGATGAGGAGCACCGCTTTGGGGTTCGCCAGAAAGAAAAGCTCAAGGCGATCCGTGCCGATGTCGATATCCTGACCCTGACCGCAACGCCAATACCGCGCACGCTGAATATGGCGATGAGCGGCATGCGCGATCTCTCGATCATTGCTACGCCACCGGCCCGCCGTTTGGCCATCAAGACCTTCGTTCGCGAGTCAGATGATGCCCTAGTCAGAGAAGCTGTTTTACGCGAGGTGATGCGTGGCGGTCAGATCTACTTCCTGCATAACGATGTCGACTCAATCGAGAAGATGGCAGAAGATCTCGCCAAGCTGATCCCAGAAGCACGAGTCACCTTTGCTCATGGCCAGATGCGCGAACGTGAGCTTGAGAAAATCATGAGTGACTTCTACCACCAGCGTTTTAACCTGTTGGTATGTACCACTATAATCGAAACCGGTATTGACGTTCCCACTGCCAATACCATCATTATCAACCGTGCAGATCACCTTGGTCTGGCCCAGCTTCACCAGCTACGAGGTCGCGTCGGACGTTCGCACCACCAAGCCTACGCATACATGCTGACGCCGCACCCTAAGCGAATGACCAAAGATGCGGTGAAGAGACTTGAGGCCATTTCCTCACTGGAAGATTTGGGTGCAGGCTTTACACTTGCAACGCACGATCTTGAAATTCGAGGGGCTGGTGAGCTACTCGGTGACGAGCAAAGTGGCCAAATCCAATCAGTCGGTTTCACCTTGTACATGGAGATGCTCGAGCAAGCTGTCGAAGCACTGAAAGAAGGTAAAGAGCCTTCGCTAGATGACCTGCTACGCCAGCAAACCGAGGTGGAACTTCGCCTACCGGCATTGCTACCCGAAGAGTTTATTCCGGATATCAATACCCGCTTGTCGTTGTACAAACGCATCGCCAGCGCAAACAGTGAAAAAGCACTGGATGAGCTCAAAGTTGAACTCATCGACCGCTTTGGACTATTGCCAGATCCAACACGTAACTTGCTAGTGCTCAATAAGATCAAGCTTAAAGCTGCAAATATTGGTGTACGCAAGATTGAAGCGAGTGAAAAAGGCGGATTTATCGAGTTTAATCCGAATGCCAATATCGACCCGAGTCTCATCGTCGGTTTACTTCAGTCACAGCCACAACATTTCCGGATGGAAGGGCCAACCAAGTTGAAAGTCATGGCCCCGATGAGTGACAGAAAAGACAGAATAAAGTATGTTGACGGTCTTCTAACAAAGTTGGCCGAAAACGCTCTATAATAGATAGCACTTAAGTGCGGAGTATTATCTTGAAAAATCTCATTTATTTGCTGCTGTTCGCCATTAGCTGGCCAAGCCTTGCAGCGCGACAGTTCGATATTGAAGTGATCTTGTTCAAGCGTAACATCGCACCAGAGCAAGTGAGCGAATCTTGGCCGGACAACCCGAAGCCTGTCAACCTAAAAGGTTCAATAGACTTTGGTGATACCGCTCGCCTTCAAGCACGAGGGCTCACTCCGATGCCATCGTCCCAGTTCGAGCTCAATAGCCAGTATAGCAAGCTAAAGCAACATGCAGGTTTCACCCCTCTCGCCCACTTTGGCTGGCGCCAGGGTGATCTGAGCCGTGCGGCAGCGCCGCGCATTCACTTTACTGCAGGTAAAGACTTTTCCGCTCAGTTCTTAGCAGATGGTACACTGAAGTCAGCCCAAGCCGATGAGCAAAAGGACATTCCTTCAGACCAAGGGTTTACCGAAGAATCACTGGATACTGCGTCTGATGAAGCCGAGGAGCAAGCAAGTGCATTACGTGAGCTTGACGGCACATTGCGTGTCTATGTTCAGCACTTCTTGTTTACTGAAGCCAATTTTGCTCTGCGCGAACCAAGCCGGCGCGAAGTCATCATCGGAGCTGAGCCACTTGACCCAATGGAAAGTGCATTAGAGCCGGAAGGTAACGTCCAAATCGGCCATCTGCAGGAAGTCAAAAAACAGGTGAAAGTGGAAGAATTCCTCAAATCCTACCCATTCCAGCAACAGCGTAAGATGCGCAGTGGCGAAACCCACTACCTTGACCATCCACTGATGGGTATGGTAATTCAAATCCGTCGCATCGACGGTTAACCCGCTCACTATCTAGATAAAGGGCTGTAAACGCAGCCCTTTTCACATTTTAAGCACCAATTCCAACAACACCCACGACTTTCACTCTACCCCGGTTTATGCTAGGAAAGTATTTCGACGGAGACTGTTGACAGGATGAAAGCAGACTACCAATTAACAAGCGAACGCTTGCTACTTCGCCCCTATAAGAATGTTGATCTATTGGATTTGCTCGATGCGATCCACCGCTCACAACAAAGCCTTTCTCCTTGGCTGCCTTGGTGCCACCCTCAATACAACCAACACGACGCCCATGAGTGGATTCATGCCAGCCAGCAGAACTGGGTGTATGACATCAGCTATGAATTTGCCATCTTTGAGCGCACTACCGATATATTTCTTGGCAGTACATCCTTGAGCAATGTATCCGAGCTCACTAATTCGGCTGAATTGGGGTACTGGATCCGCTCCAGCGCACAACGAAAAGGCTATGCCACAGAAGCTTGCCAGGCGATTGCTCAGTTTGCTTTTGATACCGTCGGCCTGACACGCATTGAAATTGTTAGCCACCCCGGCAACCTGGCTAGCCAGCGCACCGCCCTTGCCACTAAGGCCCATTTCGAATGCACAGCACGAAACCGCATTGTCACCCAAGACGGGCCCGTCGATGGTCTGCTGTTTTCGCTGATCCCCAGTGACATTACCAATTCCACGCCGCCCAGACTATGACTACGCCTAACGAGTTATAACCTTAGCTTAAGTACCCGTTAACCTACCTTTCACCTGTAGGTCAGCTCTGCTACTATCGTCGAGTATATTCAGCTTTATATTACAAAATAAGGAACTTACGTGTTTAAAATTATTCTTGGTATCGCCCTTATTGCGCTGGTTATCTTCTTTATGCAACGCTCGCAAGGTAATAAGCAGGCTGCAGCCGAAAACATCACAGCTGGTGAAACGTTCCTTGCCGAAAATAAGGAAAAGGAAGGAGTACAAACAACGGCATCAGGCCTACAGTACTTAGTTCTTCAAGACGGAACAGGTTCGGTACACCCTAAAGCAAGTGATAAAGTGACCGTCCATTACCATGGCACACTGCTCAATGGCACGGTATTCGATAGCTCAGTAGAGCGTGGGGAAACCATCCAGTTTGGCCTAAATCAGGTTATCAAGGGCTGGACAGAAGGTGTGCAGTTGATGGTTGAGGGTGAGAAGACACGTTTCTTCGTCCCGGCCGACCTAGCCTATGGCAACCGCGCTATTGGATCTATCCCACCAGGCTCCGTGCTGATTTTTGATGTTGAGCTGTTTAAAATCAACTAATCGCAGTTCTCAAATATTTATAGGTTGGTATAACACCGCATTAAAAATAAAAAACGCCTGATTGGCGTTTTTTTGACTAACGAAGTGTTTACTTGTAAGAGATACGATAGCCGCTATCTTCCAGAAATAGCTTCACCATTTACGAAACAACCCGCCAGTATTGACGGGTTGTTATCACTACACTTACCAGCTTAATCGCTTAGTCTAAAGATTATGGTGCTAGGTTAGGAGCAACGTAGGTGTAATCTTCACCAACACCAACGATATCATTCAAGCCATTACCGGTTACATCACCAACCAACCAGAAGTGGCTGCTTTTTTTCCAATCAGCTCTCATTACAAACTGATTGTTTTCATCAGCAACTTCTGCGATCCGGTCACGAGTAGAATAGTTATTGACATCAATCATTTCAAAACGACTGCCGGTAGAGTCTCCAACAAAAATACCATATTCAAGCATGCCAAGCATGTCGCCACGACCGTTACCTGTCATATCTACGATATCTGAAAAGAACATATCATTAGGACCATGAATAAAATCACGTCCTTCTGTTCCCGTAATATGACCTTCACCATCATCGTTGATCAGCCATGGTTTAGCTTCACCAAAGTTACCGTTTCCATCGTTAAGAGAAACCAGCATATCGAACTGAGCATGAACCACAATATCTGGATACCCGTCACCATCAACATCAACAATTGTCCTAATGACGCGATCGTCTTGAATTCGGTCTTCATCAAACGTGACATCAGAATCGGGGTGGTATGGCTGATCGGCACCAAAGTTATCATGTACTTTAATAATACTAGAAAACTTGTCTTCTTCAGAATAGGCTACGTAAACACCGTCATCACCGAAAGCAACGAGATCTGCCATGCCATTATTATTCATATCAACTAACTGGAATTGATGTTTACGGGCATCCCACGCATCATCAGTGTGTGGCGTATGCTCAGAGCCTAATGTTTTAAACTCGTCACTCCATTGAGCAAAAAAATCACCAAAGTGCTGGCCATTGCCAAAGTTGACATAAACGCCACTATTCGTTATGGATACTAGATCGACAAACCCATTACCATTTACATCGCCAAGTAGCCGGGTCATCGTATCAGACCACATTGCTGCCTGAGGAGGTAAATGGTTTTGTAGCCATGCCTCACCTTGCATAAACTGAGTTCCGTCAGAGGGAGCAACGAATATTTCACTATCTCTGATAGCAACTAAGTCGTCAAGACCGTTATTGGTTACATCAGCTAATACAAATTTCGTATTAGTGGGAGTCCACCCATTACTAGTAGAGAACTCATCACTCCACTCCTCATCGGCGCCAAACGCACTAGATGCATGGCTATTTTCAAAATTAAACGCATCATGACCAAATGCATTGTTAAAAATAAGCATTGCAGAGGAGTCAACACCGGTATTGCGTCCACGATAAAGGTGGGCATGGCTCGAAACCAGCTGAAGAGACGAAAATTCAGCACCAAGACTTTCTTTCTCATCTACAAACTGCTTCGCGGCGGCAGCTCTATCCGCAGTCCAAATTGACTCGGCATCCATAACAATACGGTCAGGTGAAACTTTATAGTTGGTGATTAACCAATCTTGCATAATTTCCGCTTCAGAGGTATCAAAGCAGCTTACACTTGTTTCGTTATTGCCTTTTCCTGTTACAAAATATACAGGGTTAGCCATTTCGCTTGCAACAGAGTGGGCAAGGGATACTCTGTGTTCAAACTTTGCACGTGGCGTACAATTTTCGACACTCAACTCCATACCTGGAACAATGACTAAATCTACAGGCTTATCAAATGGTGCCGATAAGTTAGAACTACCATCACTATCACTGCTTGAACTGTTACAGCCAGCCAATGTGCCAACTAAAGCTAATGAAACTGCCAAAGCTACTTTATTTTTCATCAAAAAACTCTTATATCTTCAAATATACGGAAATGCCGAGTAGCACATCACAGGTGGCTACTCGGTAAAGAACAATGCTTATTTACTTACGATCGCAAACTTACCTTCGAAATCGACTTTCGCCCAGAACGTGTTGTCTTTTAAGCCCATAACGAGATCTTGGCTACAACCGTTACTCGCGATGTCGTTAGGGAGGACGCTCAAGAATTCTGAAGAGTAACTCTCTTTGCTCAAGCACTGATCGCTATCAAGTAACGGTACCCACTTGTTATCAATGCTTAAATGCGCAAGTGTCACATCTTGTGCATCAAGACCAGCAGGAATGCTGAATTCAAACACGTAGTCATCGGCGCGTAGGAAACCATTACGCATATCATGGTCAAGTTCCCACTCATGGCCTGTCTTAGTGCGATTAGGTGACTTTTCATTTAGCAAAGTCGGATCAAGTAATGGCTTATTGGTCACATCCATATATTGTGGGTCACCACCGTCAACAACGGTTGTACCGTGACGAGCACGATCTTGAGTAATATCTAGTGCATAACCAGAAGAGTTAGCAAAGCTACCTGTTTGACCCTGAATACCACTGATGGTTAGTACTTCACTCACGGTATTGGTTTGTTGTGCCGACCAGCTAAGCTGAACTAGCTTTTTCATATCATGAGTTTGAGAGATCATGTAAAGATCATTCAAGTCCTGGCCTGTAGTCATTAGTTCTGTAAATTTTGGATGGCCTGTATTGAATGGCTTAGTTACATCAACTTGGTAGTGCTTTCCTGAATTATTGTTGCTTCCAATTGGGATTTCGGCATCATAAACCATCCAGTCATACCAGTTTTCTATCCACGTATCGCCCTTGTTGCCAGACTGATTACGAGCGTATGCGAGCATACTGTTAATGCGACTATAGACCTCATTACTACCATCAATGAGCCTGGCTTTAGTGCCTTCTGGTGACCAGCAATCTTCAGTCGTGTAGCGGAAGTCATAGTACCCTTGCTCCGCTACGGTTTCTCCAATGTGGCTAGGGTGAACCAGTTTTTCACAACGTTCACCGCCCACGGTGAAGCGATCTAGCATTTTCCACGTCACACCCATATCTTGCCATGTGTGAGACTGTTCAAAATCATCGTAATAAGCTTCAAAACTTAGTTCGTCATTAGTGATCGTAAACCAGGATGCGTTAACCTGTTGCTGAGTAGGTTTCAAACCTTCCTGAGCGAAGATATCAGCATCCCAGTCATCTCTCATATCACCGCCGATTCCCCAACCATTAATCAATAGGTTACGGGCCATCATAGTACTTTGCAGACGCTCTTGCTGTTTTTCATAAACATAAGCTTTATCAGATGCACTACCAGCGACGATTTCCGTGAAATAGTCACCCTGACCGATGTTAAGTCCTTGCTCTGCCGCGCCTTCAGTCCAAATAGCCGAACGGCTGTAAATATGGTCATGTCCGGTCACAAGTGTTACGTTGTTCTGGGCAAACAACTGGCGCCAGTTATCGAAGTTCTCTGCGATACCGCCACCATTTAGCGCACTCCATGCCATACCTCCACGGTTGCCACCAAGGAATGTTTCATGAGAGCCGACAAACACATGCTGAATATGTTCCGGACGATTCTCAATTTGAGTTTTAACCCACTCAAAAGCGCCCGTGAAATCACCCCAAGATAGGTTAATTACCATGGCATTACCGAAGGTTGCTGCATAAGAGTAATACGGCTGTTCATCATCGTAATGCACTAGTGTTCCGCCATCAGCTACGACATCATCAATAAATGGCTTCATGTAGTGCGTAAAACGTTCTTTTGGCGTCATATCCCCCGCACTACCACCATTTTGCTCATGGTTACCTGCGAGAGATAGGAATTTCATTCCCGAATCCTTTGCTAATCGTATCCAATCTTCATATTCATTTATTGAACCCCAATCGGTCAAGTCACCAACCGCAATAACATGAGTAACGCCATTATCCTTATATAATTGCAGAACTTCTGTCAGCTGGGCAATGGCAGTACCGTGGCCATTAGTGGATGTGAATCCTTGGGTATCAGCCAATAATCCAATTTTCATATCTGGAGTGATAGGATCTCCATCACGAATGACGGTATTGGTTGACGAGTCAGAGCTAGAATTACACCCAGCAAGAAGCGCAACAGTTAATACTGCGATGGTTGACAATTGAAACTTCATTATATTCCCTAAATGATTACAACTTATGCGTGATATTGCGGGATGTAATCGTATACAAAAATAGTTTCAGTTTTACTTCATTTATAATACAGATAAATCTATGATGTTAAAAATATACAACCGCCGAAACAATACGAGCATAATTACGAGCATAATTACGAGCATAATTACGAGCATAATTACGAGCATAATTACGAGCATAATTACGAGCATAAAATCAAACCAACAAACAGTTACCGACACAATTAATATTGTCGATAAATATAGTAAAACTTAATTAATCGTAATATTTCCTTCACAATAGATAACTAACATGCGCTTCTCACATTTCATTTGAATTAATTATGTTTGACCGACGTATACGAACTTCGCTGATTGCTATTGGAACAGACCTATTCCTAACAATCCTACGTTTAGGATTAGCGGTGATCACAACGAGTGCTGCATTATGGGCTGATGCAATACATTCTGGAGGTGACCTTTTCGTCTCTATTGTACTACTGGCGGGGCTTCTCTACCGGACTTACTTGCACTCCAAGTGCCGTGATAGAGCAGATCAACGAGCTGATAAGCTAGAATCTTTATTGTCTATGGGTGTTGCAATATTATTGCTATCAGCACCTTTTTATTTATGGGGACAATTAAGAGCAGGTTTAGGCGAACAGATCACTAATCCCGCTATTGGTATAGTTGGCACCATCGTCGTTATTATTGCTTTATTATTAATATCAAAATTCAAGTGGTATGTAGGACAACAAACAGGCTCTTTAGCGCTAGAGGCCGATGCTCATCACAGTCATATGGACTTACTGACCTCTGTTGCAGTGCTACTTTCCTTAATCGGTGAAATGGTCAGCCTTAACATAGACAAATACGTTGCCTCTGTTATTTTATTGCTAATAACACTTTCTGGATTGAAATTATTATACTCATCGTTACATTCTTTTTTCGGATTGGGATTACATAGGTTTCATTCTTTAAGATCTAAATACAGGCTGCAATTTCGTAGAGTAAAGAATAGATATTTATTAGCGAAAAAACATATACAAGAACACTCAAAACATATTTACATTACAAGTATCAGTATTTATTTATGTTCAGGCTTCTCCCTAGTAAACCTTGGTGAAACCGGTGTGTCATATTTCTTATCAAAACCAATCAATGAGTACCTAGAGCCGGGACTGCAATATAATTTGCCATACCCACTAGGTGTATTACAAAAATGGGAAGATGGCTCAGTACTATCGATTCAAGTCGGTTCGGTCATAGGCAATGGAGCGCGAGCGCCTGGTGAAAACCTGTGGCTACAGACTCAAAACCAAGCCAATAGCAGCGATGGAACCGATTACCTATTAACCGGTGACGAATCGCTGATGTTCGTACAGGTTGAAGTGCAATACCGTATCAGTGATGTTATTAGCGTAGAACGAAATGTGGCTGGTGTTGAGTCACTAATAAAAATGACTGCGAGCAATGCACTGTGGCAGTCAGTAGCCATCGAAAGGCAATCACACTTCGTTGGTCAACGTTATTCTGATTTCAACACGAAAGTCGCAAATAAAATTCAGCAGAACCTAGCTAACCTAGCGCTACCCATTGAAATTATAAGTGTGACCATCAATCGCTTACAGCCCCCAGCAGGATTGGCCGATGTGTATAGAGATGTTCACAATGCATTTCATGAAAGCAGAGATATGGTTAACCAAGCCGTTGCCTCGCGATTACACGACATACCGATTGCTCGATCTGAACTCGTTCTGCAACAAAAGCGCAACCAAGCCATTGCCGCTGAAAGGATTTATCAGGCAGATGGAGAGATTGCCAAACTTAAGCCTCTCGGCGACATCCAGCGTGCTAAACCTGATGCCTTCGCATTTAACTTGCTTGCAGATACGCTAGAGAATAGCTTTGAAGACGCCTTTATCACCCTCTTACATCCAGATGTCGACAAGTGGGACTTACGTACGCCATTGTCATTACCGGAAACAGAATAACCATGAACAAGTACCTTACTATTGCGATTCTATTTTTACTGACAGGCATCGCAGTAATATCGAGCATCATTCAAGTCAAAGAGTCTGAGATAGTCATCGTTAGTCAATTTGGTCGGCCTAATTCGGTTATCTCTAGCGCTGGTCCCGCCTTAAAATGGCCTGATCCGATTGAAACGACAGTACGCCTTGATAAGCGATTACAAACATTGTCACTTCCATCGACGGAATACGGTACTCGTGACCGTAGAAATGTGGTGATGGGTGCTTATCTCGTCTGGCGTATCGAAGATCCCATTCATTTTCTAACAAGTGCTCGTAGTATTGAAGTTGCACAACTGCGCTTAGAAACACTGGCCAATGGTGAAATTGGCTCTGAGATAGCATCGGTTCCAATCTCAGGCATATTCAGTGCCGATGCAACAGATAACCAGATCGATGCACTGTTCGAGCGTGTCACTGAATCCGTCACGACCAAAGCAATGCGCGAACTTGGCATTGAGGTTGTATCTGTGGCGCCTTATCAGTTCGGTTATCCAATCCAAAACTTGCAAGCTATCTACGAGCGTATGGCATCAGAATGGGATCGTCTCGCAAGGCAATATCGTGCAGAAGGAATGGAAACCGCCTCGAAGATTCAGGCGGAAACAGAGCTTGAAATACGAGAGATGAGAGCGAAAGCCTACCGTGATGATCAGCATTTATTGGGTGAAGCCGAATCGCAAGCGGCCGAATTATTTACGGATGTATTTGAGAGTAATCCAGAACTATACCGACTTATCCGCTCTATGGAAGCCTATCAATCTATGTTTGGCGAAGGAAGCCGCATAGTGTTACCTGCAGATCTGGAAATGTTTGAACCACTCTTCAATCGCCCATCTGGAGGTACAGATGAACCTGCGTCATGATATCGTTCACACATTTCAATCGGCTCGGCGTTGGTTGATGATTATAACGACCGCCTTTCCGGTCATATATCTGTTAAGCGGTTTTTATTTGATTGATGCCGAACAACGAGGCGTGGTGACACGTCTCGGAAAAGTAATCAATGACAATGTATTGCCAGGTATGCATTACCGTATACCCTACCCGATTGATGACGTTGAATTAATCTCGGTGACTGAACTGCGATCACTCGTTATCGACTTTTCTAGAGAGTATCAAGCCGCCTATTTGCAATCGGAGTTGACCACCCGTGGGGGAGATTTAGTCAACATGCGCTTGGAAATACAGTACACCGTCGCAGAGCCTGCACTCTTTTATTACGCTGCAGATGATGTTGAGAACTTGCTTAAGCAAGTCACCATGTCAAAGACTATCTACTACACGACCAAACAAGATTTTGAAACCTTGTTGACAACGGGCCGCTCTCAGTTGCAATCAGAACTGCGTGATAATGTGCAATTTATGGCTGATGACTTAAAGATGGGGTTACGAGTTAACTCGATTACCATTCGCCGGTTGGAGCCCCCTAGCTCTGCCAAACGCGCTTTTGATAGAGTCCAGGCCGCACCCGCTGAAAAAATGCAGCGGATAGAACAAGCCCTGGCAAACAGGGAAACAGCACAAGTCGCGGCACGAAGCGCCATTAATCAAATAGAACTACAAAGTAAAGCCAAGTACCAAGAGATTGTTCAATCTGCACAAGGTGATGCATCTCGATATCAATCAATTATGTCAGGCCTAGAAACGCCAGTCGCATTAGAACGTTATTACTATGAATCATTAGAAGCAATTACATCCAAGGTAGAGCTTCAAGTAACGGATGGACGATAATCATCGTCCCCAATTAAGCGACTGTGTATTTGATGAGGTATAAAACATCACCGGAGCAGCCGCTCCGGTTCTGATGTAATTGCGATTAATGTAACTTTATATCGATTAATGCAATTTGAGGTTAGGCCTAAGAACCCTGTTAATACGACCAACCAGCATCATCAGGCTGGTTTTCACCACACCGTGCAACGCGATTTGGTGCATGCGGTAAAGGGAAATATACACCACGCGAGCAATGCGTCCCTCAACCATCATCGAGCCTTTGGTCAGGTTCCCCATCAAGCTACCAACCGTTGAGAAGCGGCTCAACGAAACCAACGAGCCATGATCACTGTAGGTATATAGCTTCTGTTCACGGTCTGTCATTTTTGCCACAATGTTAGAGAAACAACGGCTTGCCATCTGGTGAGCGGCCTGAGCTCGTGGTGGGACAAAGCTACCGTCTTCCTGTGCACAGGAAGCCAAATCACCAATCACGTAGATATCGTCATCGCGCGTTGTCTGCAGGGTCGGCTTAACCACTAACTGGTTGATACGGTTAGTCTCAAGACCGGCGATATCCTTGATAAAATCAGGCGCCTTGATACCTGCCGCCCATACCATGATTTGGGCAGGGATATGCTCGCCATCTTTGGTTGTCAGGCCAGTTTCATCAGCCTTGGTTACCATAGTCGCAGTACGAACATTTACACCAAGCTTGGTTAGCTCACTGTGGGCAGCTGAAGAAATACGCGGTGGTAGTGCAGGCAAGATACGCTCACCAGCTTCAACCAAGTTAACATTCAAGCGTGAGCTGTCCAGATCACCAAAACCATAGTTTTTAAGTTCTTGCACTGCATTATGAAGTTCAGCAGAGAGCTCAACACCGGTTGCACCGGCACCGACAATTGCGATATCAACCGTTTTTTGCTCTTTGTTTGCATGCAGTTTCAAGAACTGGTTGTTCATTTTTGTACGGAAACGGTGCGCCTGCTCTGGACTGTCCAAGAAAATACAGCTCTCACGCACGCCAGGAGTATTGAAGTCGTTAGAAGTAGACCCGATAGCCAGCACAAGGATATCGTACTCTAGCTCACGCTCAGGCATCAGCAATTCATTTTGTTTGTCATGCAATGGAGCAAGTGTGATCACTTTACGTTCACGGTCGATATCTTTCAGGCTACCCATTTGGAAATCAAACGAGTGGTTTTTCGCATGTGCACGATAGCTAAGCGCATCAACACCTGCGTCCATAGAGCCTGTTGCGACTTCGTGCAACAGTGGTTTCCACAAATGGCTCCCCTTACGGTCGACCAACGTCACTTTAGCACGGCCTTTACGGCCCAAGGTACGACCCAGCTTAGTTGCTAGCTCCAAACCACCAGCACCACCACCGACAACAATAATACGTGTCATCACTACTTCCTTTCACAAATTTAAAAACTTACAAATTCAAGCTGACCCGAACTAAATCCAGTCAGTATAATTCTTTACTATCAATAATTTAAGTTCAGGTACACTCAGGATGCTTACTGCACCTTCTTTATTTGGTTATCTTAACTTTTTTTGATTAATCTCAAAAAAAGTTAAGATTTTCATTATAAGCAAATATTATTTCAAGGCAAGAAATAATTGATTAAGATCAAAACTAGCAGCACAATCGGGTTCGCCATGCTCCCCAGAGCATAGTATGGCGTACTGAGGCACGGCAAATAACACCCATGCTAATTTGTTGACGAAAGAAGCGAGCAGTAGATGCCACAATTGACATAGATAGGACAGGCATAAAGCAGACGGACACATACCGTCTGCTTACAAATAGAAGTTAGGAGGCTTCTTTGAATGCTTTTATTGTTTGCAGGTGCTGAGAAATTTTCTTGAATTTATGCGTTTCGTTCTCGTCCCAAATAATCTGATAAAAGTCACCTAGCGCATCTTTAGTGAGATTGTTGTCTAAGACTTCATCATTTGTGGACAGTATGCACAGGCAGTTACCTGCGTTTTTGCTACGAAAATCTGTTACGCACTTGGTGGAAATATCAGCATACTCTTCAGGGCGGTCGATGCGACCTTCCATATTGCATTCTGGGGACAGGTTTGGGTTGAAAATAACCTGCTTCATGCCACAAAGAAAGCCAACGCGCTCAGACCAATATCCGCCAAGTCCCACGCCACAAATCAGCGGTTGCTTATCAGCAGACTCTTCCTTTAGCTTGAGCACTTCTTTGAGTAAGTGCTGCATATCATGCTTGGGGTGCAGGGTACTGTAATTCACAAAACGTACGTCAGGATCAATGAATTGAAGCTGCAATACCTTTTCATGGTTCCCCGGGCTTGTTGAGTCAAAGCCATGCAGATAAATAATCATTATTCTTCCCTATTGTGATTATCAGTAAAATCAATCTACCACGTTTTGTAGGGTTTGTTGACACTACTTTCACAGTAAATATCCGTTATTGATTGATCAGCAATGCAACATCCTTCCGTAGGTCGACCAGCTTACGGTTCAGGTAAGATTGCTGTGACGGCGACATGGTATGGTTGAGGCGTCGCATTAGCTCAAAGCGGCGATTGAGGTAGAAGCGGATCTCACTTTGATACTGTGGACTGTTCAGCGCCATCATGTCTCGTGCCAGCTTAGTCAGTTGTATCTTGAACTCAGGTTGGGTACGGTTTTTCATCAATTGCTGCCAACGTTCAAAATAGCCGTTGCGCATTGAGCGAAAGATTGGCGCCATTTCCAATTGGTAGCCTGCCAATTCTGTCAGTAACTCTTTTTGCCTGCTAGTCAGTGATCCTACCCAGTCTTGGGTAAAATCTTGTAGCCGATCTACGCGTTTGGCTAATTTTTGAGAGTCACTTAATTTACTGCGTTCTTGATCAAATTTAGCAAAACGCTGGCGCAAACTCGCTTCAACTTGCGCAACTTGAGTGTTGCTAAACTGGGAGAATACATCCGCTAAAGGCTCGGCCAGAATTGCTGCCGAGTCCTGCCCCAATTGGGTAAACACTGTGTAGTATTCCTGCACCTGACCGTATGTCATGGGAGAAAGCAGATCAGCCTGCAGACGATCAATCGCACGGTGGATTTTGGGTAGCTCCTGCCGTCGGTGGAGTGCTAGAGCACGATCCAATCCACGGTCAAATGTCGAGTCTTGGGAAGAATTAAGCGTCACATATGAAGAAAGACGGTAGCTTAACCATACATCGAGGTTGTTATAGGCCAAGCGAGTGGTACACCCCGCAACCATTACCACACTCAAGGTGAACGCTGCCCATTTTGGGATCTTCGTACTCATCACATTCCCCTCATCGAACCTTGATGCTTAGTACCCACTTAGCGAAATGACGCAGCTGAACGTCATATAGAATCATTACTACAGTATACAAGCCCTATGGACACAAATTACTTACCGTTTCTGATTGTAGACGAAGGAAAGTTAAAAGTATCAACTAATCAGATAATTGCAGATCGTTCCACAGCTTTTCTTGTAATAATCGAGCTTGCGAAAGATAGCCTTCATCGGGTTGCTCTTGGTCAGAAAAATATTGTGATCCAACGTAAAACCATAGCATAGCCAAATAATCACACCATGGCTGCCAATACGTAACGGCCGACAACCACCGCGCCTGCTCGGTAGCATCGGTAATGCCCATACACTGACAATAGCGAGAGATAGCCTCTGATATTTCAAGCTGATTGGCTGCAATAGTCAGCGCTAAATCCAATGACGGGTCGCCTGCGGCCGCATACTCCCAATCAATCACTTGGTGCTGACCGTTTGGTGCAACAATCACGTTATACCACCCCAAGTCATGATGACAGCACGTGTCAGCAAACCATGTCTTAATAGGCAGAGATTGGAAATAAGCATGGATACGGCAAAGTTGAGACTCCTCCACTGCACCACCGACATACTGCCAATAATGTGCACCCCGGAGCTGACAGTCCAGCCGCCACGAAGGAGAAGGAAGTTGGTGTATAGTCCCTAATAAGTCCATGACGGTTTTAACAGGGAGATCTGGTGTAGCGGTTTGACCGTCGGCCCACTCAACGAATAGCCCCTCAGCGAGAAGGGCAAAGGGGCGCGGTGCTATATCATGTTTGCCATAAGGGGAAATGGCCTGGAGTACATCATGCTCTTGCTGGCGTGATACTCCAAAAGCCTTTGATGACGCAGAGCAAGGCCGCCATACAAGGGTTTGGCACCGCCCGGTCTGACAGTGCGTAATAACGACCTGCCAGCAGCGGTTGCTGAGACCGCCGCTGAGAGGTTTGGCTCTGTCTAAATGGTACTCCGGCATCCTAGCTCCAAGCAGAGCCTGTAAGTTTTCGATACTCATGTCACCGGAAGGCCTATGTTACCAGCCCAGAAGGCTCTTCGACTCCTGCTTACGGATCTCGGTTTCGTCAGCCCATTCAATCAGGCCAGTTTCCAAGTCCATCAAGCGCATGGTCATTTTGTAGTAAACATCTTTGTCACTACCCGCTGACTTCACAATGCTCGACAGGTTACCGTAAAGCATGTATTCCGCACCGACCATTTTACCAAACTGAATAGCTGTGCTCTGGTTAACCAGCTCATCGTTATTCTGGAAGTTAAGCTGTTTGCGTACATCTTCGACACGAGTCATGTCCACAAAACGGAATTTACCCGAGTTTAGCAAACGCGTACTGACCGAGTCGGTTACCGACTCGGTATCAATATGCTCGCTGGTTTTATTCTTGATGCTATCAACAACAATGATTGGGCGCTGGCCATTACCGGTAATGTAAGCAACCGAGCCAGATGTCAGCATGCTGTCTGTCATTTCTTCAGCAATCTTTTGTAAATCTGTCGAACCAAACTCAATAGTGGTTGTTTCAGCCTGCTGAGCATCACCATAGCTCACCTTCTGGGCACAGCCGCCCATCAGTGCAGCCACACCCATTAATGCGATTACGCTTTTTTTCATTGTCTTACCTTTATCAGTCAAACAGCACTTACTACGGTGCTAATCCCAAAATTAATAGTCTGCTTTTCGGATATAAATCCGGTATTGCGTTGCCTGAGGATGTCTGGCAACCGCTTGTAATGTCATTGTATCTTTACCGTGCAGCACAACCTGGCGCCATGGAGTATCGCTACCGCTAACCTCAAGGCCCTGAGCGTCATACCAATAAAAGCGGTATTGCAGGTTGAGATCAGAATCAATCTGGCTGGTCACCGGCACCCCTGCCTTCATCAGTCCGTTGACGTCAGAAATCCTGGCTTGTTCAATCGATAGGCGACTGGCCAAGTGAGAGTTGCCAATCACCACGCTTTGGTTACTGCTTTCAATGCTGATCCCGGAGGTTGTCGTGGAACAAGCGGCTAAGCCCAAAACCATCCCTAATACAAGTAATATTCTCATTAGTTATTCCCCAATAAGACTGACCAACCGGTCAGCTGATTTCCCTGGCGTGACACCCAAACCATGGTTGTTCTGCCTGCTTTTACATCAACATCTATCTGATGGCCATTCCAAGCAAGAGCATACTGCCCTGCCGCGATATCTTGCTGAGCAATTGCTACCGAGGCCGGCAAACTTTGCCAACTTCTAGTATCTGGCTGTTCAGTTAGGGTATTGAAAATATTGGTCAACACGTTGCCGATATCATCCCCTTTCCTCGCCGCAGTTTTGCGCACTTCGTTCTTGGCTGCGACTCGCAAAGCCTGTCGGAGCACAATCACGGGTAGATCTTCCTGTAAGCTGTAACGTGCCATCCCATCGACATTGGCGACGGTGCTGTCAACCAGCGGTTTGCCGTTGAGTTGCAATGGCGAATAAACTTTTTTGGACGGGTTTCCATAATAAGGCAACGCCAGATTGTAAATGACACCATCACCTCGGCTGTCTGTCAGCCAAATAGGCAAACGCCAGCCGTCTTTTGCCGATACCACACCTTGTTCGTCAAACACGACCACCCTGCCAGTACTGGCAGAAGGTGCTTGATATATGCCATATCGCGCTTGCAAAGATGGTAGGTCCTGATCCATACGCATACGTGTTGCCAAACGCAGTACTGTTTCGGCAACAAACGGGTTGTTTGGTGCCACGGCCAGTGCCCGCTTATAGTCGATGTATGCACTGTTCAGATCACCGTCGGCTTCGTACAACACCCCTGAGAGAAAAAACAAGTAGCCGTTCTGAATGTTGCCTAACTGACTACCAACATCCGGGTACCGAGCCAAAACGGCTCCAAGGTTTTGCTCCATCCCTTTGCGGCGTGCTTCTTTCGCTGCTTTGTTGAGTTCAGCTTCCCGCAGTCTTTTGGCAGCTTCTTGTACCTGATTAGCCCGTCGTACTTCGACCAAAGCACCACCAAGATCACGTTGTTGCAGGTAATTAAGCGCCAAATATAAATGCAAAAAACCCAGCTCATAGTCCGCAGGCTGGTAGGTGATCATATTGTCGTTGGTCAGTAACGAGCCAACCTGATTGAACCCTTCCGATATCTGGATACTGGCCTGGCGTTGCTGCTCTTTTACCGCATTGTCAGCAGACTGAAGTGCACCATAGCTTTGCGGATACTGGCCAGCGACAAAACCGACCCGCCCTTTTTCCATTCCATCAAGGATTTCACCTGCAGGCGCATCAGGCAATACGTCCAACGCTTGCTGGTACAAGCCCTGCTGCATTGCCTGATGGGTCTTGCTGTTTGCCGCACTATAATGACTAAATAAGCTCTGGGTCGACAGGTTCGCACAAGCGACCAACCCCAAAGACAGTACCGCAACAACGGCATGTTTCAACATCTTATAACTAACCCTAATAAAAAGCCTGAGTGCCCTTACCACCGGCAAAATCGCCGTAATACCAATCTGGATAAGTCGTTGATCAAGTATTTGCACTGGAAAAATCGTTGTTATCAAGGCAGATATTGCAGTCACTAGTGGCTCTAATTACAAAATATCTAACGCAGAGAACAGCGATTTTAACCAGCAAGACTGATCAAATATGTATGTGGGTTGGTATAAATACACGCACTCAGACTTCAACTTGGAACAGAAGTTCACGCGTCCTCAGTTAGCCCGCTGGCTAACCAAGTCTTGTGTTAACCCACAAGCATTGGCCCTAGCGGGCGACCGCCCAACAGGTGCATATGAATATGGTAAACCTCTTGGCCGCCATGTGGATTACAGTTCATGATCAAACGGTAACCGTCTTCAGCAATACCTTCCTGCTCTGCCAATTTACGGGCAACGGTAAACAGGCGCCCCATCATCAACTCGTCTTCTGCTTCCACATCATTGACGGTCGGTAGCAATTTATTAGGGATGATCAGTATGTGGCTTGGTGCACGCGGGTTAATATCGCGAAAAGCTGTCACTAAATCGTCCTGATACACAACATCAGCTGGGATTTCCTTGCGAATAATCTTACTGAAAATGGTCTCTTCAGCCATGTCTTGCTCCATATATCGTTATCGAATCTACACTTGCAGTATGCTCGACTAGATAAACAAGAGCAATATTGAACGTTGTTTTTAATCTTTTTTCCAGTGATTTTTTTCTATCCGTCACATTCACTTACTCCAAACACCTTTCGTCGTCCATCGAACGTAGCCTTGAACAAATACCAACAGGCTAGATAACAAAGTTATTTTTTGATGCAGCGGTCAAAGAATGTAAGAAGCGAAATCATTTACTATTTGGCACGAACATCAAGAACCATATCAAGGATTTATTACTCAACAGAGTCAATTTTGACGCATTTTAGGCTGCTTTTTTGCTTCCGAAAATTTAAGCGTCACATTTTGTACGAAGACCAAAACCATAACTCTAACTTCGTATTACATTGCCATAAGTAAGATCGGCTGTCGCTTGCTTGTATTTTTTTAGGGATATTATGAAGACAACGAAACAGACCTCCGTCATTCGACGTATGTATACCGGTATCGCCGTCATGGTCATGCTTTTTGCTGCCACACTGGTAATGATGCTCGACGGCACCAGTCGGATCCATCAACAACTCCAAATCGTCACCAACCAATCTTTACCCTTGGTATCATTGTCAAACCAAGTCAGTGTCAGGCTTTTAGCTGCCGATAAAATCTACAAGGATTATCTCACCAGCCAAGATCTGGCGCGAATGGATACTTATGCAAACCAATTCGGCCACGCTCACCAACAATTTCTCGATGCCTTTGAACAGCTCGAAAGTGCCGCGCAGGATAATATGGCTCTCAGCAGCCAGCTTGAAGCACTTATCGCGCTGGAAAATCGTTACTTTCGCGAAGCTCATACTGCGATGGACAATTACCGGACCCAACTGATTGCCCAAGCAGAGCGCCAGCAATCAGCCCGACGCTTCCAGCAGCTGCACGGTAGTCTCAATAGCAGGATGAAAGATT
Organism: Photobacterium sp. DNB23_23_1; assembly: GCF_052873815.1. NCBI lineage: Bacteria > Pseudomonadati > Pseudomonadota > Gammaproteobacteria > Vibrionales > Vibrionaceae > Photobacterium > Photobacterium sp. DNB23_23_1. The sequence continues at coordinate 98,836 of NZ_JBNNXT010000006.1, forward strand.
ATGTTGACGATCAAGAAAGCATTTCGGTCAAAATGATCGCCAAGAACTATTTTGTCAAACTGCAGGAAACCGAAGTCGTCACTTCAGATGCACTGGCAACAGAAGATATAGATATCATTGATAAAGCGATGAAAAGTAACAGGCGTAATATCAATCACCTCAATAATGCCTACCGCTCACTGCTGGCAATGATGCCTGAGCTCAAACCGATATTTGATAAGCCAATAACTCAGTACACCCAGGATATTGGCCAATCCGGCGGTGTGCTTGATACACACTTCCAGTATATCGAAGCACGCAACCGCCTCTATGAGAATATTGCCATCCTTGCGAATGAAATAGACCAAGCGATGGAGTTGCTTGGTAGTTTCAGTGCTCAGGCGAGTACCCAAATGGATACCGCTATCACCAATGCAGACAGGACCTACAGTCAAGGTTACCGCAATGCGACCTTACTTGGGGTTGGTACCACCCTGTTTGCCCTGTTCATCGGATGGTATCTCGCACAAAGCGTTCGCAAACCGCTGAATGCAACATTATCGACCCTTGAAGCATTAGCAAAAGGTGATATGACCAAACGCAGCCAAGTGAACCAATTCGTTGAGTTCAGCAAACTGGGTAACTACATCAATACACTTGCCGACAACCTGCAAGAGATCCTCGGCAAGCTCAGCCAGGCTTCCAGTGATCTCACGGCTGTCGCTGAAGAAAACCAATCTACAACCACCAAGGCCAAGAATCGACTGCTTGAGCAACGCCAGCAGACGGCCTCTGTCGCCACTGCGATGACCGAGATGGAGCAGTCTGTCGCTGACGTTTCCCACAGCGCGCAGATCACCATGGAGCGCGTCCACGAGGTTGAGAAAGCATCAAGCACCGGCCGCGAAGTCATGAGCCGCAATATCAACACAACCCACCAGCTCTCTACGCGTTTGGATAAATCGGTTCACGCCGTCTCAGATCTACAGGTGATGAGCAGCAATATCGGCTCGATCCTCGATGTGATCCGTAATATCGCCGATCAAACCAATCTGCTAGCACTCAATGCCGCCATTGAAGCGGCACGAGCTGGTGAGCAAGGTCGAGGTTTTGCCGTGGTCGCTGACGAGGTGCGGGTACTGGCCAAGCGGACAACCGACTCAACATCAGAAATCGAGCAGATGATCCAGCGTCTACAGTCCAGCTCGGGACAAGCTGTCGAAGTCATGCAGAGCTGTGTCAGTGAAATGGATAACAGCATTACCCAAGCGTCAGATGCCAATAGCGCGATGGAAGAGATCCAAGCGATTATTCTCGAAATCAGCCAGATGAGCACCCAAATCGCCCAAGCAGCTGAAGAGCAGCACAGTACGACAGGGTCTATTGCCCGCTCATTGGAAGATATCAGCCATATAGCCGATTCAAACTACCGCTCCATGGAGGATGTTGCTGAAGCCAGTGGCAAGCTTGATCACCTAGCTCACCAGCAAAATGACCTAGTTCACCGTTTCAAGCTCTAGCATTTGCTTCTTAACTCAATAAAAAGCCCCCAATAATGGTTGTCCAACTATTGGGGGGCAGTTCAATCCCGCTGGCTTTTGATTCATCTGTATAGTCAAAAAAAACCGTTGAATTAACTATAGTAAGCAATCGTTTGCTCTTTTCTGCGTCAATTAATTCAATAGTTTGAAGATGCCGCTTTACAAGCTCCAGCTGAGGTTTTAGAATCGGTCGATTTTTTTTGGGAGGGAAGCAACAATGACGACTATTACGATTACACGTCCTGATGACTGGCACCTACATTTGCGGGATGGCGACGTGCTTAATGACACTGTTCGCGATACCAGCCGCTATATGGGTCGAGCCATCATCATGCCAAACTTGGTTCCGCCGGTAACCGATACTGAAGCAGCTCTTGCTTACCGAGATCGTATCCTTGCCGAAAAGCCTCAAGGCAATTTCTCTCCTCTCATGACCCTCTACCTCACCGACAACACCACGCCAGACGAAATTCGCAAAGCCAAAGCAACCGGACATATCTATGCCGCCAAGCTTTACCCTGCAGGTGCAACCACTAACTCCGATTCGGGTGTCACATCCATCGACAAATTAATACCGACGCTCGAAGCAATGCAGGAAGAAGGCATGCTTCTGCTGATCCACGGTGAAGTAACCACTCACGATGTCGATATCTTCGACCGCGAGAAGCAATTCCTCGATACAGTGCTGGGCCCTATCGTTAAACAGATGCCAAACCTAAAAATCGTGGTTGAACATATCACCACCAAAGATGCGGTAGAGTTTGTTAACAATGCAGGCCCTAATGTGGCTGCCACCATCACGGCACACCACCTGATGTTCAACCGTAACCATATGCTAGTCGGCGGGATCCGCCCGCACTTTTACTGCCTACCAATCCTTAAGCGCAATATCCATCAGCAGGCGCTGGTAGAAGCAGCCACTAGCGGTAGCCCGAAGTTCTTCCTAGGTACTGACTCGGCACCACACGCCCAAGAGCGCAAAGAATCGGCTTGTGGCTGTGCTGGCTCTTACACGGCGCATGCTGCCATCGAGTTATACACCGAAGTCTTCGAACAAGCAGGCGCATTAGACAAGCTGGAAGCATTTGCCAGCTTCAACGGTCCGGATTTCTATGGTCTTCCTCGCAACGCCGATACCATCACACTGACCAAAGAAAACTGGGCTGTACCTGAGACCATGTCTTTTGGTAACGATGTCGTGGTACCGATTCGCGCTGGCGAAGAAATGACGTGGACAGTAACGGCTTAACCTGCAGTCAGACAAAATAAGACAAGCAGGCTGTCGAAGACTCTTCAGCAAACAATCTGCTAAACAACAAAGGGGCGCATATTGCGCCCCTTTTGTTCATTCAACCTAGCTAAATCCTAATTGGATTTAGCTAGGTACTGGCTCCGGCGCTGCAGGGCTGGTACCCGGCAACGGCAAATGGTGGAACAGGCGATAAAGCACAGGCACCACGATTAGCGTCAGTACCGTAGCAAAGCCCAAGCCGAACATAATGGTCACCGCCATTGGTTTGAAAAACACATCCGGTAGCAATGGCACCATACCCAAAACGGTGGTAATGGCCGCCATGCACACCGGTCTGACACGACTCACAGCCGCATCTACAACCGCTTGGTATTTTTCCTTACCACTGGCTATCTCGATTTCGATTTGATCCAACAAGACGATTCCGTTTTTCACCAACATGCCTGATAAACTGAGGAAACCGAGCAAGGCCATAAAACCAAATGGTGTATTGAGCAACAGCAAGCCTGTCGTTACCCCAATGACTGCCAACGGTACTGTCGCCCAGACAATCAGGGCTTCCTTGACCTTGTTGAACAAGAAAATCGTGATCAAGAACATCACCAAATAGCCCATTGGCATGGTTTGGAACAGAGAGGCTTTCGCATCAGCCGATGACTCATACTCACCGCCCCACTCCAACGAATAACCTGGAGGATAATCCAACCCTTCAATCTTCGACTGGATGCGAGCCTGCACGGTTGCAGCAGTTTCGTCACCTAATGGATCAGGGTCAGCCATCACTGTAAGCATTCGCTTACGGTCTTTTCGTGCAATTAATGGGTCTTCCCAAATCACATTTGTGCCATTAATCACCTGCTGAAGAGGGATATATCCTTCCGTTGCCGGGCTCCAAATCTTCATCCCTTCAATAGTGCTGATATCCACTCGCTCTTCGTCAGGCAAACGAGCGACAATCGGCATCAAGTTCGTCCCGTCTCGGTAGATTCCGACAGTTAAACCAGAGAAGGACATCTGCAACAAATCATCGACATCTTTTTTGGTGATCCCGTAGCGACGGGCCTGACTTTCGTTAAAGATAGGTTCAATAACCTTATTACGCTCACGCCAGTCATGGCGGATATTAAATGCACCAGGATCAGCATTGAGAATATCCACAACCTGTTTGGCAAGGGTCCGTAGTACGGTAGGATCAGGTCCAACCAAGCGTGCCTCGATTTTCGAACCGGATGATGGGCCCAGCATGATCTGCTTGAGCTTATATTCAAGCTCAGGATGTTTCGTATCCAGCGTCTCCCCGATAGTCGCCATTACCGGCAACACATCTTCGAAGCTCTTAACCCGAATAACCAGCTCACCATAAGAAGAATAGCTCTTCTCTGGCGTATAAGTCAGCATGAAACGCTGTGAGCCCTTACCAGCACTGGTACTGACGTAATCGACCCGCTCATCCTGCGCCACAAAACCTTCCAGCTCTTTCAACGTCGCATTGGTAGCACGGATGTCAGTGCCTTCCGGTAACCAAACATCCACCATAAACATAGGTGTCGTCGATGACGGGAAAAAAGACTGCTTAAGCAAGGTAAAGCCATACAAACTCGCCCCTAGCATGGCAATCAGTACTATCACGGTCATCCACGCCCGGCGCATACAGAACTCAAGGAAGGTCTTATACCAAACAAAAAGCTTGCCGGCGTAAGGGTCGGCATCAGGGTCATCATTACCGGTCTTAACACTTTTGAAGAACAGGTCACTGAAAAACGGCGTCAGTGAGATTGCCGTAAACCAGCTCAGCATGAGTGAAACCAGCAAGACGGTAAACAACGTTCGACAGTACTCACCGGTTGAATCCTGAGATAAGCCAATCGGTGCAAACGCCATCACGGCAATCACCGTCGCGCCAAGCAGCGGCCATTTGGTTTGGGTCACTATATCTGAAGCCGCCTGCATCCGGGTTCGCCCCTTCTGCATGCCGATCAGCACCCCTTCGACCACCACTATCGCATTATCCACCAGCATACCCAGCGCAATAACCAGTGCCCCCAATGAGATCCGCTGCAAATCGATCGCCAGCCAACTCATAAAGACAAATGTGCCTAACACGGTCAGCAACAAGATCAAGCCAATCAACAGGCCAGAACGCAACCCCATAAAGAACAACAAGACAATGATTACAATCGCAACGGCTTGACCTAGGCTGATGACGAAGCCGCTGACCGATTTGTCGACCTCTGTCGGTTGACTGTACACCACCCCGATATCGATACCGACGGGCTGCTGCTCTTTGAGTTCACGTAGCCGTTGTTCAACCCGTTTTCCGACTTCAACAACATTGACCCCTTCAACAGCGGAAATCCCAACATGGAGTGCCTGCCGCCCGTTATAATTGATCAAGTTACTCGGGACATCTTGGAAATCCCGCTTTATTTCGGCGACATCTTTAAGGTAAATCAATCCTTCGGCGCCGCTATCTGTAATGATCAAATCACCCAGTTCATCGACATTCTGAAACTCACCGGTTGGATGGACGCGGATATATTCAGACCCGATACGCACCGCCCCTGCACTGGTGACAAGGTTCTGGGTCTCGAGCGTGCTGTAGATTGTTTGCGGCGAAATCCCCAAACTACTCAAGCGCTGCATCGATATTTCAATGAACACCTGTTCTTGCTGGGTACCGGTAACCGATACCTTACCGACACCATCCACCAGTTCAACTTCACGACGCAGATAATCAACATAATCGCTCAGCTCTTTGTAACTGTAGCCCTGACCTGTAACGGCCAGCAGCATACCGAACACATCGCCAAAATCATCCACCACCGAGGGCTCTTGCACGCCCGGCGGCAATGAAGGCTTGAGATCGTTGACCTTACGCCGCATTTCATCCCAGATTTGCGGAAGATCATCCGGTCCATAATTGTTTTTCATGGTGACGGTGATTTGAGAAAGACCGCGGCTGGAAACCGAATTGACTTCATCAACATAGATCAGCTGCTGGATCTCCTTTTCTATCGGATAAGTCACCTCTTCTTCAACCTGCAGAGGTGTCGCCCCTGGGTAAGCTGTGATCACCATAGCATCTTTAATCGTAAATGCCGGGTCTTCCAAACGCCCCAGCCCGAAGAAGGCCATGGTCCCGCCAATCAGGAAAATCAGTGTCAGCATCCAGCTGATCACTTTGTTGCGAATAAAATAAGCTGCAATATCCTGTTTCATAATCAGCCTGCCTCCTTGTCTACTATGGTGACCGACTGGCCTTCACGTAATCTGTTTGCCCCTTCGACAACAATATGCTCGCCTGTCTCTAGTCCCTCCAACAGGCGAACACCTTCTGGCACCACCTTATCAGTAACAACTTTGCGTTTGGTCACTGTGTTATCGTCGTTAACAACCCAGACGAATTTATTGTCCATCGCCAAATCATCACCATCCTCATTAAAGATGGCTTCAAGCGGTATGACCGCTTCTCCCTTAGGGTAAACTTTTAACTTTTGGGCATCCGCTTTCACCTCAACAGCCATTCCATCAAGAATAAAGCGATCTTTAGGCATCGGCATAGATAACGTAACAAGGAATGAGCCCAAATCAGGATCAGGCTCGGTGGTGAACTCTTTCAAATAGGCTTTAAATTCAGAGCCATCTTCAAGCAAGATTGTCGCTCCCGGTTGAGACTCCTGAACTTCCACCGCCGTGCTTTGCGAATAAATCAGATCTGGTGCCTGAATGATGATATCGACCTTGTCAGCAAGGTGCAGGTTCATCACTAACTGGCCTATCTGTACACTCTCAAACTGTTCAACGGGCACCCGTGAGATCACTCCTGAAAAAGGCGCTTTAAGTTCAGTAAAACCGAGGTTGAGCTTGGCATAATCCAAATTGGCTTTGGCGATCCGGCGCTGTGCTTTTAACTCATCAAATTGCGATTGCGGCAAAAAGCCTTGCTTGACCAGTTTGGCCGAACGACGGTATTGGCTATCAGACACATTGAACTTGGCTTGGGCATCATCTACTTCTAGCTTGTAATCTGTCGGGTCAATGCGGGCCAATAACTGGCCTTTTTTAACCTGATCGCCGGGGCGTACCCCGATAAAGCTCACTTCGCCTTGTACCCTAAATGACAAGCTCGATTTATCTGCTGCTGCCGCTACTGCCGGAAAGATCAACTGAGGCGCCGACTGCGCCATGTGCACTTCAGCAATGGCTACGGGTGCAACAACGGTGCGAGGCTCTACGGCTGCCTTTTCACAACCAGTAACGAGTGTCACTCCCAGCACTAAAGGTATTAGCGTTAACATCTTCATCCTACAGTCCCCGCTCCTTGACCCACTTACGCACTTTTTGTCCCTCTTGCAGCTCCTGTACGCCAGATGTCGCAATCAAGTCACCGTCGTTCAAGCCACTTAAAACCCTTCTTCTATCATCAAGCTGGACTGGCACCTTAGAGACAATCCCTTGGTCATCAACATGCCAAACAAACGTGCTTTCGCCTTCGGTCAAAATCGCTCGAGAAGGAATTGAACCACTGGCATTTAGCGGAATAATCACACGTACATGCCCAGCCATACCGGGTAGCAAGTTGAAGCCTTGTGGACGTTCCATAAATAGGGTGACTTTATAACTTGAGGTTTTCTCATCGGCTTCGGTATCGATTTCCTTAAACTCTGCCGAAAAAGTCTGGTCGGGAATAGTATCGAAGGTTACGGTGGGATCCCGCTCAAAGTCAGAATGGTGCTGGAAACGGGCAAGCAACTGATCCGGTAACTGGAAAGTCACGTTAATCAAACCGGCACTTTGAATGTGCATCACTGGTTGCTTAGCCGTAATATATTCGTAGTTTTCCACCAAAGAAAGTGACAACGTTCCATCATATGGCGCAACCAAGCTAGCATAATTGAGATTGGCTTTGGCTTTGTCTAAATCGGCCTTAGCCTGATTTAATTCAGCTTCCGAGCGGTCGAAGTCCAGTTCCGATACCACATTGGTTTTGAGTAACTCTTTGTCTCGTTTGTATTGTACATAGGCCAATTCATAATCGGCCATTGCCTGTTCAAGCTTAAGGCTTAGTTCATCGGTATTAAGATGAGCGAGGACCTGTCCCCGCTTGACAACATCACCAGGCTTGCCGTTGACCTTGTCTAATTGTCCGGATACTCGAAAAGCCAGTACGGCTTTATCTCCCGCTTCTACAACCGCGGGGAATGTCCGAAAACTTTCAGTATTGCCTACTGATACAGCCTCAAGCTTGACAGGCCTAGAGTCGGGTTCAGGAATGACGACTTCTTTGTCCCCACATCCTTGTACCAATAATGCTAGCAAGGCCGGGGCCCACATCACGCGTCCCATAAAATCCTCTGTATTTCTTCATTATTGTTGTATTTATTTATGATGCTAATCACGCAAAGCGCTACCACATAACACCAAAATGCTTGTTAATACTATAGCCCACATATCGCTACAAAAATTAAACAAACATCAGAAAAACAACAAAAAAACAGCTTATTAAACAAAGCAACGAAACTAACAGAGCGTTAGACGACAACGAGAGGCAAAAAACGAAATCAGCAGAAGTCAGAAAAAATCAGGTTAAGAAATCTAAATACAAACGATTCGTTGATTTTTTGAAGCAGGCTTAATACCAGTCTGGATAAGTAGTTGATCAGTATTTATGTCGGTTGGTATAGCTATTCTTGTATGACTCAATAGTGGACGTCATACGACCCAATAACACGGATAACAAAAAAGGAGCCTTTCGGCTCCTTATTAAATAGATGAAAATATGTGTACTAACCTTCTAGGGCTAAACTATTAACTTTCAAACTCTGCAATTTTCACTTTCCAGGTATCTGGACCAGTTTGGTGAGCATTTACCCCTTCAGCATCAACCGCAACCGTGACAGGCATATCTACGACGTCAAATTCGTAAATCGCTTCCATACCCAAATCTTCAAATGCGACCACGCGCGCCTGTTTGATTGCTTTAGCCACTAGGTAAGCGGCACCACCAACAGCCATCAGGTAAACCGCCTTGTGCTTCTTGATCGATTCGATTGCAGCAGGACCACGCTCAGCTTTACCGATCATGCCGGTAAGACCGGCTTGCTCAAGCATCATATCGGTAAACTTATCCATACGTGTCGATGTCGTAGGACCAGCAGGGCCGACAACCTCATCACCAACTGCATCAACAGGACCGACGTAGTAGATAAAGCGATTGTTGAAATCAACCGGGAAATCTTCACCCTTGGCCAACATATCCTGGATGCGCTTGTGTGCCGCATCACGACCGGTCAGGATTTTTCCTGATAGCAGTACGGTCTCGCCAGAGCGCCAATCTTGCACGTCTGCTTTGGTAATTTCATCAAGGTTAACACGGCGAACGTTGTCACCGACTTCCCATGTCACTTCAGGCCAATCTTCCAGCTTAGGTGGAGACAAATCAGCAGGACCCGTTCCATCTAACGTGAAATGTACATGGCGAGTCGCCGCACAGTTAGGGATCATACAAACAGGTTTAGAGGCTGCATGTGTTGGCGCTGTTTTGATTTTGACATCCAACACAGTTGTTAGACCGCCAAGGCCCTGTGCACCAATACCCAGCTTATTCACTCGGTTGTAAATATCCAGACGCAGCTCTTCCTCTGCATTCTGCGCACCACGCTCTTGCAGTTCGTGGATATCGATTGACTCCATTAGGGATTCTTTCGCCAATACCGCTGCTTTCTCAGCAGTACCACCGATACCAATACCCAGCATACCCGGAGGACACCAACCAGCTCCCATTAGAGGAACTGTTTTTTCAACCCACTCAGCCACATCATCTGACGGGTTTAACATCACCATCTTGGTTTTGTTTTCAGAGCCGCCCCCTTTGGCCGCCACTTGAATTTCAACTTTGTCGCCCGGAACCATATCAATATGCACAACAGCAGGCGCATTGTCTTTGGTGTTTTTTCGGCTACCGGCTGGATCGGCTACGACAGAGGCTCGTAGCGGATTTTCCGGATTGGTATACGCTTGGCGTACACCTTCATCAATCATTTCTTGTACAGTTAGATCGCTATCCCATTGTACATTCATACCAATTTTAACGAAGCAGGTCACAATACCGGTATCTTGACAGATTGGTCGGCGACCTTCAGCTGACATACGCGAGTTGATAAGGATCTGAGCAATCGCATCTTTCGCAGCTTGGCTCTGCTCTTTGTTATAAGCTTTTTCCAAAGCTTGAACAAAGTCGAGCGGATGGTAGTAAGAAATGTACTGCAGCGCATCGGCCACACTACTAATTACATCTTGTTTACGGATGACGGTCATATCTGCCCTCGTTGATTTTTTATCATTCCCTGGCGCCCGATTTTCTGCTTCCAGTGTAGGTTGTGATTCACATTCTCAGTAATGAAATGCAACCACACGGCCATGATCCTCATGGCATTTCTCCATTCAGCTTATTTAAGTGCTACTCACTAAAAATAATGCTTTCAGGACGTCCTTGGGCGTCGGATTAAATTCTGTGTTTATGATACTCTTGCGAATAATTTCGCGCCATGCGCCAGACGTACACCTGTCACAAAAAAGAAAATGATTTGTAAATCACATCCAGAACTGAGTATTGAACAACTCGAGTACCACAAAGACGCCTCGCTAACGTGGTTTGAATCGTTTGCGGGACTGCCGTGGGCTATGATATTACGCTCAGCAGCTTCGGATCATCCTGATAATCGATTCGACATATTAGTTGCTGATCCTTTGGCCACTTTAGAGACATATGGTGAAACAACCCGTATTACTTTTTCAAATAGTGATGAAAAAACGAGCAACGACGACCCATTCACTCTAATCCAAGCGATACAATCACAGTTAGCTCCATCGACAACCCCTTTGAAAGATGTCCCTTTTATCGGCGGTGCCATTGGCTTGTTCAGCTATGATTTAGGACGGCGAGTCGAAAAAATAGCAACCACAGCCCAGCATGATATTGCCACTGCAGACATGGCTGTGGGCATTTACGACTGGGCGCTTATTGCCGATCATCAAACCGAGCAGCTTTACCTCGTCTATCCGGAAGGCAGTGATCGCATGCAATGGCTGCAACAGCACCGCTTATCTGTAGAGCAAACAACCGCTGCGACGAATTCGCAACAGCCTGCTGCTTTTGCATTAACATCGCCATGGCAAGCCAACATGGATAAAGACGAATATTGCAACAAATTCGACCGTATCCAGCAGTATTTGCTGTCAGGGGATTGTTACCAAATCAATTTAACCCAGCGCTTTTCCGCCAGTTATCAGGGTGATGAATGGCAGGCGTATCGGTTACTGGAAGAGCGCAACGGAGCACCTTTTTCAGGTTTTCTCCGCACCAGTGACAGCGCCATCCTTTCTGTATCACCGGAAAGATTCCTTCAACATCGAGATGGTTATATTGAAACCAAGCCGATCAAAGGAACCCGACCACGGAACACAGACCCATCTGTTGATGAAGCTTTGGCAGACGACCTACGCTCTGCGGAAAAAGATCGCTCTGAAAACCTGATGATCGTCGATTTGCTGCGAAACGATATCGGCCGTGTTGCCAAACCGGGCTCAGTGAAAGTCCCGTCACTCTTCGATATCGAAAGCTTTCCTGCTGTCCACCACTTGGTAAGCACGGTGACTGGCAAGCTTGATCAGCAATATACAGCTACCGATCTGCTGCGAGCCTGCTTCCCAGGAGGTTCGATTACCGGGGCACCGAAAGTCAGGGCCATGGAGATCATTGAAGAGCTAGAACCAAATCGTCGAAGTGCTTACTGTGGCAGTATTGGCTATATCAGCCGTTGCGGACAGATGGATACCAGCATCACAATCCGCACCTTGGTTGCTAATGACCAGTTACTCCATGTCTGGGCTGGTGGTGGCATTGTTGCCGACAGCCAGGTCGATAGCGAGTACCAGGAAACACTCGACAAACTGAGCCGCATCCTGCCTGTACTCGAAAACTAGTCTGAGCAAAAAACACCGACTAAGAACAAAATAAAGACCAAGAAAAACACTGTGTTTGTCTTGGTCTTTTCGTTTTGGTTATCGGTGGGTTTGTTTGTATTTGCACATTTTTATCTATAGTCTTGCTTATCAAAAGCTGCATGGATCCGCAGCGCTGAAACAACAATGAGTCAAAAGAAATTCGCTAAGTGGCTGTTTCAACATCTATAGTTATTAGTATGCCGTAATAGCGACACCACGGAAGGTTTATGAATTTTCAACAACAGATCATCACCCGCTTCTTATTGGCCCCGCAAGCCAACTACGATAAAAGCCACACGCTTCGTGTTCGCCAGTACAACCTTGAAAACCGTCCGTTAAAACCTGCTGCTGTTTTGATCCCTCTGGTTCCCCGCCACGGCTCTTTCAGTATGATTTTCACCCGTAGGGCTGACCACCTAAAACACCACCCGGGACAAGTTTCATTTCCTGGCGGTAGATATGAGCCACAAGATATTGATTTAATTGATACTGCGTTACGGGAAACAGAAGAAGAGATTGGAGTTTTATGCAACCGTGACAGTATTATTGGACAGCTACCAAGCTTACCAACAATCAGCGGTTATATCGTCACACCATACTTATCGGTGATTTCACCAGATTACAGGCCACAGCTGGATCCTAACGAGGTTGATGAGTTGTTCGAAGCACCTATTGAGCACGTATTAAACCCGATGAATATACGGATACAAAAAGTTACTTTCAGAGGCAATAATCACAATATTTATTCAATTCCATTCAGCAAGTATTCAATCTGGGGGGCTACAGCCCAAATGCTCAAAGTACTGTCAGATCAGCTTTGGTATGAGAAAATCTAATCTGACACGTTAATCGCCCTAATTTTACCCCGCCACTCAATGTGACCCAAGTCACACTAAATTGTATTGCAATTTAGCCCCGTTACAGAACGAGATCTCGATCAAAGTTTTCCTGCAATAAATCACGAAAATGCGCTCCGTTCCTAATTTCCGTTCCGTAATTAACTTTGGATATATAATCATGCAAACATCTACAAGCACCGCAGCGACTACTGCTGCAAAAGCAGGATGGACGTATCAAGACGTAACATGGGCGCTATCACTTTTCGGTACTGCTGTTGGCGCGGGTGTACTGTTCCTGCCTATCAAAGCAGGTGCGGGTGGTTTCTGGCCTCTTGTTATTCTTGCTCTGCTTGCTCTGCCAATGACATGGTTTGCTCACAAGAGCTTGGCGCGTTTCGTTCTTTCTGCGAAAAACCCTGAAGCTGATATCACTGATACTGTTGAAGAACACTTCGGTAAAGCTGGCGCTAACATCATCACTTTTGCTTACTTCTTCGCCATCTACCCAATCGTTCTTATCTACGGTGTTGGTATTACCAATACTGTTGACTCTTTCATGGTTAACCAACTAGAAATGGAATCTCTACCACGCTGGATCCTGTCTGGTGGCTTGATCATGGCAATGACTGCGGGTGTTGTATTTGGTAAAGAACTAATGCTGAAAGCAACTTCAGCGATGGTTTACCCACTAGTACTTGTTCTACTAGCGCTATCTGTATACCTAATCCCTGATTGGAACTCTTCAATGGTTTCTGTTAGCCCAGACTGGAGCGCAATGCCTTCAATCATCTGGCTAGCCATCCCAATCATCGTATTCTCGTTCAACCACAGCCCAATCATCTCTCAGTTCTCTAAAGAGCAACGTCGCGTATACGGTGACAACGCCGTTCAGAAAACAGACATGATCACTGGTGGCGCAGCAATGATGCTGATGGGCTTCGTGATGTTCTTCGTATTCTCTGTTGTGCTATCTCTATCTCCAGAGCAGCTAGCTGACGCACAAGCACAAAACATCTCAGTACTGTCATACCTAGCAAACATCCACGAGTCTCCAATGATTTCCCTAATGGGCCCAATGGTTGCTTTCGCTGCGATTACTTCTAGCTACTTCGGCCACTTCCTAGGTGCTCACGAAGGTCTAGTTGGTCTGGTTAAATCAAGCTCTAAAATGCCAAAGAGCAAGATCGAGAAAATCTCTCTAGGCTTCATCGTAGTAACAACTTGGGTTGTTGCAGTCGTTAACCCAAGCATCTTGGGCATGATCGAAACAATGGGCGCACCAATGATTGCGGGCATCTTGTTCCTAATGCCAATCTTTGCAATGCAGAAAGTACCAGCAATGGCTAAGTACAAGACTTCTGTTCCTGCTCAGGTTTTCACAGCACTATGTGGTATTGCGGCGATTACTTCTGTAATCTACGGTGCACTGTAAGGTTAATTATCATCAACTTAATGATAATTAACCAGTATGAATTGAATTAGTAAGAAAATGTGCTACAACGCATAGTCTTCTGACTCAGATTCCGTACAATAGAGGCACTAAAGAGCAGGACGCATTAGCCCCTGCTCTTTTGTTTTAATTATCTCGCCAAGGAAGGGGCGGGAATGATAAAAACTATTACAGTCTAACGGTAACTAGATAGCTACCCTGACTGAGGTATTAGCAATGATCAGTGTTTTTGATATCTACAAAATCGGTGTGGGTCCTTCCAGTTCACACACTGTCGGCCCAATGAAAGCAGGCAAAGAGTTTATCGATGACCTGCGTACCATGGGCAAACTTCGTGACGTGACTAAAATTACCGTGGATGTTTACGGTTCGCTTTCTCTTACCGGTAAAGGTCACCACACTGATATCGCAATCATTATGGGTCTGGCTGGTAACAGCCCTGAACATGTTGACATCGACAGCATCCCTGGCTTTATCGCGCGCGTTGAAGAAACAGAGCGTCTTCCTGTTGGCATGCACTGCCACACGGTAGACTTCCCGCGTGAAGGCGGGATGAATTTCCATACTACCAATCTTCCTCTTCACGAAAATGGCATGACTATCAACGCCTTCATCGGCGAAGAAAATGCCTACACCAAGACTTATTACTCTATCGGTGGTGGTTTCATTGTTGACGAAGAAAACTTCGGCAAAGCATCAGAATCATCGGTAAAAGTACCTTACATGTTTACTACAGCCGAAGAGCTGGTAAACCAGTGTAAGGAACACGGCCTGTCAGTCAGCTCAATGGTTATGTCTAACGAGCGTGCAATGAACGCCGAAGACGAGATCAACACTTACTTTGCCAACATCTGGCGTACCATGCGTGAGTGTATGGATCGCGGTATGAGTGAAGAAGGGATCCTGCCAGGCCCTCTACGTGTACCTCGCCGTGCTGCCGCCCTACGTCAGCAGCTCATGACAACAGAAAAGCTAAGCAACGATCCAATGACGGTTGTTGACTGGGTTAACATGTATGCGTTTGCGGTTAACGAAGAAAACGCAGCAGGTGGCCGCGTAGTAACAGCACCGACAAACGGTGCGTGCGGTATCATCCCTGCAGTTTTGGCTTACTACGACAAATTCATCCAGGCTGTTGGTCCGAAAGAGTACACGCGCTACTTTGCCGCATCCGGTGCTATCGGTGGTCTATACAAACGTAATGCTTCTATCTCTGGCGCTGAAGTAGGCTGTCAGGGTGAAGTGGGTGTAGCTTGCTCAATGGCCGCAGCTGGCCTTGCAGAGCTAATGGGTGGTAGCCCTGAGCAAGTTTGTATGGCAGCTGAAATCGCAATGGAACATAACCTAGGCCTAACATGTGACCCTGTTGCTGGTCAGGTTCAGGTTCCATGTATCGAGCGCAACGGTATCGCAGCCGTTAAAGCGATCAACGCTTCACGTATGGCACTACGCCGCTCTTCTGAGCCTCGCGTATCACTGGATAAAGTTATCGAAACGATGCTTGAAACCGGTAAAGACATGAACGCGAAATACCGTGAAACGTCTCAGGGTGGTCTAGCAATCAAGGTTGTTTGCTAATTTTCACCACTCACTGTAAAAATTGAAAAGCTACCCCTGTGGGTAGCTTTTTTTGTATCTGAGGTTGGTATAAAACCGAATAGCTCATCGAACGACTCGGCCTAGAACGCCCCACCAGCATTGTGGAGCAACTGCTCAATATCTTCCGCCAATGCTTCGCCGCATTGCAACGTCGTGACCCATGAGATAGGGATCCCCTGACTGTCGCCAAAACCATAGCAGGCTCCGGCTATAGCACCGACCAATATCCCGCGGCCACAGCTATCACCACCGACGGCAATATTTTTGAGTACCGCCTCGGTATAACTCGAACTGTTTTGCAACACCCAAGCAGCCACTGGCAGGCTGTCGGCAAGGTGACAAGCACTGTTGGCAATGGACAAAACGTGCGAGAGATCGTTCACATCGCCGTTGAGCAGCCGTACCTGCTCGATCTTTTCCTGTACCACTTCTGGGCATTTTACTTTCAGGACATTGAGTACAGGCTCCATCCGCCTTGAGCGTAATGCTTCATTGAGGGCGCTGGCAAATGCCTTGGCGCAGGCGAGTGCCAGTTCATTTTGATGGGTGACACCGACAATACGGTCTATTTCGCTTTCCAGCCTCTCAGACGGCATCTTCAAGGCAACCAAGACGGGAACCGCACATAACGCAGGGTTCTGATCATCATCGCTCCCGGAGTCTTCCGGCCAATCCTCCGGTGGAAGGGAAAACAGCGACAGTAACAAAGCCTTGGTCGGACTATCGACATAGCCAATAAACTCCCCGCCAGGGCCGAAGTAATCGACAATTTCCTGCTGTAAACGATGGGTTTCAATACCAGGCTCACTGAGCAGGCGAATATACAGTGCCAGCCACTCGCCGTAAATCGTCAGCTCGCCAGCGGTGAGCTTATCATGGGCATAGTAACCATCTACCCCTTCATAATGGTGGGCATCGGGTTCAATAAAAGGAAAGTGCGGTAAGGACTGGAGGGTGCGGATACGTTCCGGTGAATAGATCCAATGGGTACCCATGCTGGCAGCATCTGCGACCAGTGCTCCCATCAAGGCTGCATAACGTTGTGCCATATTCTCATCCTTTCATGAGCTACACGCGATGCAATAAGCTTATACCAAACTGAACAATATTCTGGCTGAGTAACAACAAATAAAAAACCCGCCGTAAAGGCGGGTTATATACCCAAGCTACTTCAAGATGTAGGTTCAGCGAGAATTTTAAGAATCGGCGATTAGCTAAATATTACGCAGCAGCTTTAAGTGCTTTGTCTTTTTTCAGCTCACCAATAGGCAAGATAGTACGGCCATATTCGTTGTTCAGTACCTGCGCCATTGCGAAGTAAATCGCACTTGCACCACAGATGATACCTTCAAAGCCCGCAATAGTACCGATTAGCGTGCTGCCAGTGAAATCACGTGCAGCTAATAGGAAGAACAATACGGTTAGCGAACCAAATACAAATTGCTTAGCTCGTGGGTAGCACAGTGAACCGATGAACATGAAACCGGTGAAGATACCCCATAGAAGTAGGTACCAACCCATGAAACTCTCAGGGCTAGCAGGCAGCCCCATGTACGGCATAACAATCAGACCAACCAGTGTCAGCCAGAACAGACCGTAAGAAGTGAATGCTGTGGTACCAAACGTATCTCCACGCTTGAAGCACATCATGCCTACGATAACTTGGCTCAAGCCACCGTAAAAAATACCCATAGCTAGGATCATCGAGTCAATTGGGAAAAAGCCCGCATTGTGGATGTTTAGAAGGATGGTAGTCATACCAAAGCCCATAAGACCTAGTGGTGCTGGGTTAGCTAGTTTCGTAGACATGTTTTCCTCAAATAGGAGTAATTCAACAAAAATGATAAAAATTAAAATTTGAATGCATCAATCAATGCGCGGCGAATTCTAAAGGACGAAGACGGGCAAATCAAGACACAATCCGGACAAAACTTAACCAAACTCAAAAAAAGTTGTAATTTACCACCCATACGTAAAGCATTTTTTGGTTTCCAAGCACGGACAAATGTTAGGAAATGTAATTCAATATTGGGTGGCAAACAAATACACAAACCGAAAAACGCATTAAAAACAACAGACTAACTTAACACTAAAAATTACACCTTGTCATAATTTGTCATAGAACCACGCTATTTATGCATTACAGCACCAATTCGAAAAAGTTTGGACTATAGGCGTAAAAAAAGCAGCATAAATGCTGCTTTTTCAGGCGAATCATTTTCAAATAAAAGATGAAAGGCAATTAAATCTCTTCACCCTCGCCCTCTTCGTTCACTGTCGCGGAAACAGCACTGCTATTATTCTCTACCTCATCAGTATCAACGATTTGCTTGTCAACATTGAGCTGCGTTGGTAGCGCTTCAGCAATATCTGAGTGTTGCAGCGTTGTTGCTTGCTGCTCATTTGACGGAACCGACACCGTTGGCACTGTCGCCGTTGCCAACAGCTGCGCTTGCAGCTTGGCGATTTGTTGATTCTGCTTCTCAATTAACCCCTTCAGGGTGTCAAGCTGAAGCTGTTGCTGATTGGGTTGTGTCTTACGTTTTACCAGCTCATATTGCTTACGCGTATCTGCTGCATTCGTACTTAATCGCTGAGCTTGTTCGACTAAAGAGTGATCACGCAAGTCAGAGTCATTAAGTGCTTTAGAAATGCTGAGCAATTTCCCTTCAATGGCAAGAATATAGTCCTCATATTCATCACGATTGCGATCACGAAGGTATTTAACCTCTTCGGCGATATGCGTGGCATGGGCAAGTTCAAACTCTATCGCAGAAACGACTTGATTGATGGCATCAAAGGCCCGGGGATAATTATCAATTAAATCCTTACCGGCTTTAATTTCCTCTTCTACCTTGGCATAGCTGAGCGGAGCATAATAGCGAACATCTTCACGGCGCAACTGACGCAGCGCTTCTTCTTGCGGAGTGATATAGATGCGCTTTATCACCCTCACTTCCAAGCTCTGGGCGCGTGACAGAAATTCAGTCTGCTCTTCGCGAGCCCGATTGAGATTACCTCGGGCCACAAAGGCAAATAAATTACTGTAAAAACGGTTGAGCCGGACAAACTCGCTGCGGTAGTGAGCATTCGCATCAATCGAATTCAGGTAGGCTAATTGAGTCATCGCCGGCTCCAAGACTTTATCGGCAATTTTTTTAAGATCTACCAATTCGGTATGGTTGCTCTTTACCGCCTCAATCTCATTATAAAAGCGTTCAAGGTATGTCATTGACGAGAACAGTGAATAACTTTGATTGGCCAGTTCTGGCGAAGATTGAATCTCTTTGAATAAGTTATCGGCACGCTGCCAACTCTCTATCATTGTGGCATATCGTTCAGGCGCATAAGGCATTAACCCCTCTGCTTCGACGAGAGTATTTCGCCAATGGCGGTGAATTTTATCAGCAGACTGAAGTACGCTTTCAACATTCACTTCCGTTGATAATCTGTTGTCATTGTCTGGTGTGCTTGCACAACCAGCGAGCAAAGCAGCCAATAATGCCATGCTGGCTACTTTCCCAACATACTTCATAGATATGTGTTCCGATTCTTTTTCCAGACTGGATAATTGTTCAGGCTGGTTATTATTGTCTTTTCTATCGATATTCTATCCGACTCACAGTTTTATAAAAAGTTCATTGAATCATTTTGTCGATTTTTAGATGAAACTTGACATAAGGTCAATTTTTTCGAGTATTTTAAGAACAGTTTTACTTTAGACTAAAACCCTGCCCTTCAATAAACTGCTTCATAAATGGGCGAGCTTCTTTATTCAGTGTCCCTGAAATTTGCTCGCTCCAAGACATATTTTTACTGCCGCCGGTGCGGTTTCGGTAATATTCTCGTATATGTTGATCATAACTGGCGAGTTTCTCTCTATCTAACGGAGCATAACTATTTTCATGCACGATAAGAGAGCGAGGAAGGCGAGGCTTAACGTCTGGCGATTGTGCCGGATAACCAAGGCACAGGCCAAATAATGGCAGAACATGTTTAGGCAAAGACAGCAAAGAAGCGACTTTATCTGGATTATTTCTCAAACCACCAATATATACGCCTCCCAACCCCAGAGACTCCGCCGCCAAGAGGCCGTTTTGAGCCATCAAAGCCGCATCGACAGCACCAATTAAGGTTTGCTCAGCGAAGCCTAGTTTCGCTTCAGGGCAGATTTGTTGATGACGATTAAAATCAACGCAAAAAACAAAAAACTCAGCCGCACTGGCCACATATTCCTGCCCGCCAGCATATTCCGCTAACAATACCCGCTTGTCATGCTCTGTGACCCGGATAATGCTAACGCATTGGATGAACGTTGATGAAGACGCCGCAATAGCACAATCCAAAATAGTATTACGCAGCTGTTCACTCATTGGTTCGGCTGTAAACTTGCGAATAGAGCGGTGCTGCAGAATAGTTTCAATCGTCTGGTTCATATATAACCTTATAACAGTGAGCCTTACGGGGAACGATAAACTCTATCATACCCCCCCGTATTGACCCACTATTATACCCAAATGCTTCACGTCGCAGGGTTCAGAGCATCAGGTATAAACCATTTAATTTTCCTGACTGTAGAGGTCGTCTGTCGAGGTGGTATCAGCCACCTGACACTGACAAATTTGATTGAGAATACTCAATAACCGCTCTTTATTAAGCGGCAATGGATTCCCCTTAATGGAATTGGAAAGCAAGGCATCTTCTGCTACCTCATCAAACATTACATTGCAGAAGCCATAATCAACCACAGAGGGTAAATTCAATCGCTTGAGTGTCCGTCTCGTCCAATTAATGCCATCAATGATTTCGGCATTCATTCTACCAGTCAGGATACAAGCCAGCTGGCGATAGCGGTTAAGAACATCGGCCCTGCCAGCCTCACGCGCAGCCAAGACATTTTCCTGCATGACATAAGGTGCCAATTGAGCGGTGATCAAGCCATGTGGCGCTTGGAGTCGGCCCCCCAATGAAGAGGCTAAGCCATGGGCAGCGCCCAGTTTGGCATTTGCTAGCGCCATCCCTCCCAGCATAGCTGCAAAGGCCATATCGGAACGGGCACGGGGATCGTCATCTTCACAGGCTGCCAGAATAGCACCGGACAAGCGCCTTAATCCTTCTTCACACACCATATCGGTTAACGGGTTGGGATCACCGCAAACATAGGATTCCATCAAGTGGGTAAAGGCATCCATTCCGCAACACCCTGACATGATCGGATCCATGCCGTATGTCAACGTGGGATCAACAATCGCCAAATCCGGAAGCATATCGGCGCTACGCAGCCCCACCTTGACATTTTCCTGCGCCGAGCGGAGCACCGCGTTCTTACTGACTTCCGAACCTGTACCTGCCGTTGTAGGTACAGCAATAAACGGAATGGGCTTAGCTTGCAGCGGTACATTACGTCCAACAACCTCAACATAATCGTAGACACTGCCTTGGTTGGGAATTAACGCGGCAAGCGCCTTACCGGCATCAAGTACGCTGCCCCCACCAATCGCCAACACCATATCGGGCCGAAATTTCCGTCCCATCGCCGCCATCTCTTCCACCATTGCAATCAAAGGTTCACCATGCACCGCCACTTGCTGATAGCGCATTCCCTGTTGCTTGAAGTAACTGATCAATGACTCAGCCCGGACACTGTCCCGCCCCGTCACAAGCAGTACACTGTAGCCGAACTGATTTAAAGTCGACAGCGAGTTATTCAGTGCACCTTCTCCGAATATAATCCGGGTGGCCGTCATAAACTGAAACATAGGCACTCCATTACATATTTTTATTTAATTATTATCGAGTGTGCCCCTATGCATATTCCTGTTTTTGATTCTGAGCAACTTTTTACCATTGAATATCAGTATCGTGACCATAACCTGCTAGCTGTCACATTTCATCCCAAGCTGCAAAATGGTCCCGTTTTAGACTGAGCGCCCCGCTACTACCAGTGCATTTCTCTTCAATCGGTTTTGTCTATGACAGCAAGAGATAAATCCCTCTTTCTCATCCCAGCCAGTCACGCTATAGTAACTCCATCAAATTTAAGGAGAGACGTTATGTTCGTTGTTATTTTTGGCCGCCCTGGTTGCCCATTCTGTGTTCGTGCAAAAGATCTGGCTGATAAGCTGAAAGAAGAACGCGAAGGTTTTAACTACCGTTACGTTGATATCCACGCTGAAGGCATCAGCAAAGCTGATCTAGAAAAAACCGTTGGTAAGCCAGTAGAAACAGTGCCTCAAATCTTCGTTGACCAAGAGCACATCGGTGGCTGTACTGAATTCGAAGCATACGCGAAAGAAAACCTAAATTTGTTCCAGTAAGCGCTAAGCAACAGGTTTGGTAACATTTTCTTAAAAAGGCTGAGATATCAGCCTTTTTAATTATCTTATGCTTTATTTACCAGCAAATTATTTCGCGATTTTTCTGTTAATAACGATCATTTTCGGTATGCCAGCAACCTAAAATCAGCTAGAATTTCATCACTTTTGTTGCTAGTCCCTCGTCCCGGAAAAAACTGTAGTGAACATCGACGTTGCCGCCCTTCTCCATCAGAATGATATTCTGTTGCTCTTTGTTGTACTTGCTGTTGGCCTATCGGCCGGAAAAATTCGCATAGCGAATATGCAATTAGGGAACTCTATCGGGGTCCTCATTACTGCCCTCCTTTTTGGTAACGCCGGTTTTACCTTTGATTCCGAAGCGCTAAATATCGGCTTTATGCTGTTTATATTCTGTGTCGGTATTGAAGCCGGGCCTAACTTTTTCGGTATCTTTTTCCGTGATGGTAAACATTATTTAATGCTGGCGCTGGTGGTGATACTTTCAGCGATTGTTATTACGGTTACCATGAGTAACTACCTAGGACTCGGTCTGGGCCTAAGTACCGGTTTAATGGCGGGTTCACTGACAGCAACACCTATATTGGTTGGGGCAAAAGATGCCTTGGCCAGCGGGTTGTCCAACATCTCCGACCCTAACAATATTCAGCAGATCATCGACAGTATCAGTGTCGGCTATGCCATGTCTTATTTGGTTGGTTTGGTCAGTGTCATTGTGCTAGCCAAACTGATGCCAAAGCTGCAAAAGCAGAATCTGGCCGAATCATCACAGCAGATTGCCCGTGAACGCGGTATCGGTGAAAGTGCGCAGCGCA
Source organism: Photobacterium sp. DNB23_23_1 (assembly GCF_052873815.1). NCBI lineage: Bacteria > Pseudomonadati > Pseudomonadota > Gammaproteobacteria > Vibrionales > Vibrionaceae > Photobacterium > Photobacterium sp. DNB23_23_1. The sequence continues at coordinate 121,652 of NZ_JBNNXT010000006.1, forward strand.
AGGTCTACCTGCCAATTATCCGCGCCTACCGGGTTGGACCAGAGCTGATCAACTGGATTGATGGCCGTAACTTGCGCGAGCTAGGTATTTACCGTCAAACCGGTTGCTACATAGAGCGTATACGACGAAACGGCATCTTAGCTAACCCTGACGGTGACGCTATCTTGCAGGAAGGGGATGAGATCGCGCTGGTGGGTTACCCAGATAGCCATGCTCGTTTGGATCCCAGCTTCCGTAACGGCAAAGAAGTCTTCGACCGTGACTTACTCGACTTGCGTATTGTTGAAGAAGAAATCGTGGTGAAAAACGACAGTATTGCAGGTAAGCGTCTATCGGAGCTAAACCTCTCTGAGTACGGTTGCTTCCTCAACCGCGTAGTCCGGGCCCAGATTGAAATGCCAATGGATCACAACATCCTGTTGAGCAAAGGAGATATCCTTCAGGTCAGTGGCGAGAAAAGTCGTGTTCTTGGGCTTGCCGAGCGGATTGGTTTCATCTCGGTACATAGCCAGATTGCCGACCTGTTGGCATTCTGCTGTTTCTTCATCATTGGCTTGCTGATCGGTACCATCACTATGACCTTCGGCCAGATCGCCTTCGGCCTGGGTAATGCAGCCGGTTTGCTAGTGGCCGGTATTACCCTAGGGTTCCTACGGGCCAACCACCCGACTTTCGGTTACGTGCCTCAGGGCGCACTGAATATGACCAAAGATCTCGGCCTGATGGTCTTCATGGTCGGCATCGGTTTGAGTGCCGGGTCCAACTTGTTCGACTCGCTGTCGCAGGTCGGTTTGGCAGTGTTCTCAGCAAGCCTGATGGTAAGCGTGATCCCAGTCGTACTGGCTTACCTGTTTGGCGCCTATGTGCTCAAGATGAACCGCGCCTTACTGTTTGGCGCTATTATTGGTGCCCGCACCTGTGCACCGGCCATGGATATGATTAATGAACATGCCCGCAGCACCATTCCGGCACTTGGCTATGCCGGCACCTATGCCATTGCCAATGTCCTACTAACCATTGCAGGTACTTTGTTTGTGATCCTCAGTTAAGACTTAAGGCATGAGAACCTATGGTTTTACAGCCTTATACAGACAAAACGAAAAGCGATGCCCCCAGCAGGCCCACTGCCGGGGGCATTTTTTTGCTTACCATACAGGCTATGAGTCAGCACAGATTCAGTCCCTTTCATCTAAGCTATAAAGAGATAAAATTCTCCGTATATCCCTGATTAGCACAACAAATTGCTAGGAAATATTCGCCACCTCATGCTCTATTCAGTATATTGTATGAATAGAATGAAAAACTATTGGTAATCAAAACTATGCGCATCCTTATTGTTGAAGACGATCCGATTCTGAGCCACCACTTGAAATCCCAACTGAGTGAAATGGGGCACCAGGTCCAGTGTGCTGGAACCGCCGAAGAAGGCCTATTCTTTGCCCAAGATTACCCAAACGATGTGGCTATCGTTGATATCGGTCTTCCCGATCGTGATGGTATCAGCCTGATCAAAGATATGCGTGAAAAAGGACTACGCCTACCGATTCTGATTTTAACTGCCCGCTCAAACTGGCAGGACAAAGTCACTGGGCTTGAGGCCGGTGCCGATGACTATCTGGTGAAACCATTCCAGAAAGAAGAAATGGTCGCACGTCTCAGTGCCCTAGTCCGCCGCAGCGCTGGCTTTGTCAAACCAGAAATGACCGCCGGTGATATCCGTGTCGACCTGCTGGCCAAGCAAGTCTTTATCCAAGAGAACCTGCTTGAACTCACCGCATTTGAGTATGACCTGCTGGAATACTTGATGCGCCACAGCCGACAGGTAGTATCCAAGCAACGACTACTTGATGTACTTTACGAAGATCAGGAGGGTGATCCAAACACCATTGAGGTGATGATCAGCCGCCTGCGCAAGAAATTTACCAATAACGGTCAAGAAAACCCAATTTCTACTATCCGTGGCCAAGGCTATATTTTCGAGCTTCAAGCGCAATAATGAAGAGAATTATCCAACCGAGGCTCCGCCGACGGGTCCTTGTCACCTCGGTGGCTATTATCGTTTTGATCACCTCAGCACTCGCAGGGGTGATTAACCAGCTTTATAGCCAAAGTTATATGGCCGCTTACTCGTCTGAGCTTGTTGCCCAAATGCCCATGGTTGTCGCCCAACTAAACCGGGCGGGCCTGATCAAAGATGTTGATAAATGGATTGACTCGGTTGACCCATCCGACACTGATTATATGTCTGTCGTTTGTGACAAATCCGATCACACCATTTGGCTTTCCGATGAAGCTAAAGAGGCCAATATCGGTAATATTTGTAGCGAACTCCCTGACAGCATCCCGGTACCAACCTTGGTCGAAACGCCGGAAGGCGAAAGCTACATTGCCTACAACATGAGCCAAGAGCGAGAAGGCGGCAATATCTACCAACTTGTGGTGCTGCGCCCCGGCGATTCCTATGTGTCATCACTCAACCAACTACACAAACGTACAACATTCTACTTAGGGCTTTTTGTCCTTATCGCTATCGCATTCTTGATTGCGGCTTTCCACTGGAGCTTCCAACCACTGCGAAAAATGGCATCACAGCTTGATCAGATGACCGACTCCAAGCGCGACAAGCTTGATGATGATTTCCCAATGGAATTACAGGACATCACTTTAGCACTCAACCGCCTGATTGAGATCAGTAACGCCCAGAAAGGACGTTACCGCCATGCAATGGATGACTTGGCACATAGCCTAAAAACCCGTTTGGCTGCTACCAATGCCCTACTGGATGATAAAGACATAGCGCGCTTTGAGCTTAACCAACGGGTAATGGAACAGATCAGCCAAATGGATGAACTGGTGCAGTACCAGTTGAAGCGAGCCATGATGGGCCAGCAAGGGCTGCAAAAAGACAAGACCGAATTAAAACCACTAATAGATAGCTTCAGCCGTTTACTTAGCAAGGTGTATAACGAGAAAAACGTCTCGTTGCGCTGTTTCTTCAATGACAAGTTGACGTTACCCGTCAACCGTAGTGATTTAATGGAACTACTTGGTAACTTGCTGGAAAATGCCTACCGCTTCTGTATTAGCGAGGTTCGGATTACAGTAAAGGAAAAGCCTGATCGGTTTATCATCGTTATTGAAGACGACGGTCCCGGTGTGCAAGAAGACGTACGAGAAGCTATTTTCCAGCGCGGTGTTCGAGCTGATCAGCTCAACCCCGGACAAGGTATCGGCCTGTCAGTTTGCCACGAGATAGTCATGAGTTATAAGGGCACAATTCATGTTGAATCCGCATCAATTGAAGGTGCCGCCTTTGTGGTTGAGTTACCTAAAAACTAAGCACCTCAGTTCTTTAGCTGCTTAGATAAATAAAAAAACCGCCAAATTGGCGGTTTTTTATTTAAATCATTTAGTAGCAGGTATTTATACCAATCTGGATAAGTAGTTGATCAAGTATTTATGTAGGTTGGTATCAATCATGAGGTGATTAACTGCAACTGCTCAAAGTACATACGCTTGGCCAACGTGATTAACTCAGGGTCTAACCCCATTTCTAGCGATGCCAATAGCCCGTTGAAAATCAATTCAGCCCGAGTTGCTTTTTCTTTAGCCTGCTTAATGTCGTTAGCCAGTAAGAGCTCGGTAACCAAACGAATACGCTCTTGTTTATACGAGATACAAACGCCTGCAATATCTTCATCTTCATGACGGAACTCATTGAATGCCTGCTGATAGATACAACCATGAAATTCACTGGCTTCAACCAACCTTTCCAATGTCGAAAATCGAGCTGTTAACTTATCTTCAAGCGTCAAATCTGGGTCATTAAACAGTTGTGCTAACTGAGACAGTGTCTGCTGACTATGCAGTGCTAAGGCTTCCGCAATCAACACCTCTTTTGAGCCAAAGTGTCGGTAAATCGTCGCCTTGGACATACCTGTCGCCGCGGTAATCGTATCCATACTGGTACCGTGATAGCTATGCTTCACACACAACGCCAATGTCGCTTCAATCGCACGACGTTTATTTTCTTCCTGACGGCTCATCACCTTCCCCTCAATCAACAACACAAAATAAAACGAAACTAATTAGTTTTATACTCTTGACAGGGGTAATTTACAAGGCTATTGTTTAATCAACAAAACGAAACAGTTTAGTTTCAAAAAAGAAAAATAACAATTCAGCCAATAAAAGGGAAATCAACATGCTTAAATCAATTGCACTATCAACATTACTTGTCGCGTCTATGTCTGCTTCTGCTGTCGAATTACAACTACGTGATACCCAGAATGGCATCTATGTAAAAGCAACAGAGCAATCTGAACCCGCATCAGGACTAACCGTTAATGTTGCTAATGTTCCTCAACTCAATGACGCTTCATTTACAACCGATGAACGTGGCAGAGTCTTTATCCCTCTAACCTTAAATAGTAGTCGTTCAGTTAAAGTCGAAGCATCTGATATGGGACAGTCTGTCGCTTCTACAACCATCTTCCATAGCTCGTCGAGTAACTAATCGTACGAAGAGCTCCTCCCCTCGCACAACGCATAGTTGAGGGGAGATGTGCCCCGCTCAAGCCAATGATTGTCCATAATAGGTCAATCATTATTTTATTTTTAATCCACAGAGCCGTGAATTAATCGCGTTAACTCTGGACTTTCATAAAGAAAAAAGGCCGCCAAGGCGACCTTCCTGTGCTTATCCCGTTTAAAAGCGGGGTTTTACAACACCCTTTTTTAAAGCTCTTGGATTGTATAATTCAGTGTGGTTCCATGTACTCTAAACGCTTGAGTTAAACCATTTTTCTGATATGTATATTTTTCTTTGTACTTTTCCGTTTTCCCGAGAACCGCTTTAACAACTACAAACACTTCCATCCCTGGCTCTAATCCATCAACCGCCGAAAGGTCAATAGTTCGTTCCTGACCAACCGGATAATTACCTGTTGAGCCAAGCGATATGTCTTGAGCAGCCATGTGAGTTTTAACTTCAAAATGCATTACAAATGCAGCCGAATTTACGCATGATATTTTTTGAATTTCCTTGTTCATGATTACATCCTCTAGCGTAATAACCGAATCTAAAGTAGACCGTAAAACTAAATGAATCCGAGATATCCGACCCATATGGAAGCAATGTCATATATTTTTTGTTGGAGTTTGAAGTCCTCAGGGTTATCGAGCTGCCCATTTTTAATCATCGACCACAGCTCCACGCCAGCAAGTGTCGTCTTTGCTCTTTGTCCCGAAGTAAGAACTAAAATCAGATAACACCTTCCCATATACAGACGCCCTATAAGGTAACACCGATCAGCTAAGCCATTGATCAGTTTTATGATGGCTTTAGGGATATCCAAGATGAGTTAATGTGGTGTGTAATCGCATTGCCCTCAACACCCAAGAAGTTAAGGGCAATGCGAGAACGAGTGAAACGTTATACCAATCTGGATACGTCGTTGATCAAGTATTTGCACTGGAAAAATCGTTGTTATCAAGGCAGATATTGCAGTAACTAGTGGCTCTAATTACAAAATATCTAACGCAGAGAACAGCGATTTTAACCTGCAAGACTGATCAAATATTTATGTAGGTTGGTATTATATATTGCCTGAACGAAAAAAGCGGCCCAAATCAAGGACCGTTCGTATCAGTAAAACCGCTATGTGGTTCACTCCAAACATCTTAATTGATAGGAGTTAGCCTTTCGGCGGTTTTTTATTTAGGCTTTCTGAGCGAAATTAAATGTCTTTAACATCAAACTCTGCAATAGGGCTTACGTCAGCACTGTAATCAACCGTTTCGATGCCAAAACCAAATAGTTTCAAGAACTCATCTTTGTATTGCTGGTAGTCAGCAACATCAAATAGGTTCTCATTGGTTACGGTAGGCCATAGGTCACGACAGTGCTTTTGAATATCTTCACGTAGTTCCCAGTCATCTAGGCGTAAACGGTTTTCACTGTCAACTTCGGCAGCGCTACCGTCAGCCTTGAATAAGCGCTGGGTGAACATACGGTGGATCTGCTCCATACAACCTTCATGAACACCTTCTTCACGCATCTTTTTAAAGACCATAGCGATGTATAGAGGCATGACCGGGATTGCAGAGCTCGCCTGAGTCACGACGCTCTTAAGCACGGCAACGTTAGCGGCCCCCCCCTTCGCTGATAGCTTATCGTTAAGCTCAGAAGCCGCACGGTCAAGGTCCATTTTCGCCTTGCCCAGAGCACCGTGCCAGTAAATAGGCCAAGTGATCTCAGTACCGATGTAGCTATAGGCCACCGTTTTGCAGCCATCAGCCAAGACACCAGCGTCAGACAGTGCATTGATCCATAGCTCCCAGTCCTGGCCGCCCATCACAGTAACAGTATCTTCAATCTCCTGCTCTGTCGCAGGCTCAATGCTTGCTTCAATCAATACGTCTTTATTTGTATCAACAGCTGTCGCCGTATAGGTTTCACCCATCGGCTTCAGGGTAGAGCGAACCACTTCACCTGAATCAGGCATTTTACGCACAGGAGAAGCCAGTGAGTAAACAACCATATCAATCTGACCCAGATCTTCTTTGATCAGATCAATCACTTTTTGTTTTGCTTCGTGAGAGAAAGCATCACCATTCAAGCTCTTGGAGTACAGACCTTCTTCTTTAGCAAACTTATCGAATGCGGCAGAGTTGTACCAGCCTGCTGTACCCGGTTTCTTTTCAGTTCCCGGTTTTTCGAAGAACACACCAATTGTTGCAGCACCGCCACCGAATGCAGCCGCAATACGTGAAGACAAACCGTAGCCGCTTGATGAACCTACAACTAGCACACGCTTAGGGGCATCGGCAATTGGGCCCTGCGCCTTAGTGTATGCAATCTGCTCTTTGACGTTTTCCTCACAACCCACTGGGTGAGTCGTTGTACAAATAAATCCACGAATTCTAGGTTTGATGATCATTTTCAACTTCCCTTACACAATTGACAGTAGGATAAAAGGTAAATGACAAAATCGCATTAAATTTATGAGCGAAAACGCTAAATTCGACAGTGGTTGGAGGTGTTCCGCGCGGAAAGTCACAAAAAATAATAAAAAAAGTGCCACGCGATTGCGTGGCACATGGGAGACACCAGGTTTATTGTTCACAAGGCCTGAGCCTTAGGCTGCTTTCCCCGGTTGTAAGCCGCCTTTTTTAAAGTGTGCGGCAGAGAAGTGATCCACCTGAATCGCTTTCTGTCTTAGCTGATCGGCATTTTGCATTTTTTCTACTTCTGCTTCTGTGACGATCCCCGCATCGAGGGCAATTTGTAACTTCTCTGTTAATGAAACCTTGCGTGGGATCTCACCGGCTTTAACCGCCTTAGCAATTTTACGCTCAAGATCTTTCACCCCGTACATGGCAATAAATGCCCGCTCCATCAGTCCAACCGGATCATCTTCGTGTTTACCGACATAACAAAGGTGAGTCAGACGGTCACGCTGCTTACCTGGACGCATCAACAGCTCGGCGATCTTCACTGCAAGCTCATCCTTCGGAGCGGCATAATGAATACCTAGCGGGAACAGCAAAGTACGCAGTAGGCGGCCAACCCCTTTACGCGGAAAATTCGCCAACACCTCATCAAAGGCCACGCCACATTGGTGCAGACAATGCTGCAAGCCATAGTGTACAAAAGGTAAATCCTGCTGCTGACGGCCTTCATCTTCATAACGCTTAAGCACTGCAGAGGCCAGATACAAGTGGCTCAATATATCACCCAAACGTGCAGATACCATTTCGCGTCGCTTCAACTCACCGCCCAAGCTCAGCATGGCAAAGTCAGCCGCGACTGCCAATGCCCGGCTCATTCTAGATAGCTGTTTATAGTACTTAGCGGTTTCACCACTGACCGGCGAGTTGTTGAAACGTGAACCACTAAAGGCATTAAGCAGTGATTTACTCACATTACCAACAGCAAAACCAATGTGGCTGGACAACAGTTTATCGAAATCCTTGGCCCCTTCCCTGCTGTCAGGGTTAGCCGCCGCTTCCATTTCACTAAGTACATATGGATGACATCGGGTCGCCCCCTGACCAAAGATCATCAGGTTGCGGGTCAAAATGTTGGCCCCTTCGACAGTGATAGCAACCGGCATACCAAAATAGTGGTGGCCAATATAGTTCATTGGCCCAAGTTGAATTGCGCGGCCAGCGTGCACATCCATCGAATCATTAAGGATGGTACGGGCCATCTCCGTCATATGGTACTTCGCTATCGCAGTGACGATTCCCGGCGTTTCCCCCATATCCAGCGACGTCGTTGTCAGGGTTCTGGACGCCTCTAACATATAGGTAAAGCCACCAATGCGCCCCATCGCCTGCGCGACACCTTCAAAGTTACCAATCGACATGCCGAACTGCTTACGGACATAAGCGTAGGCACCTGTCGTTCTCGCCGTCAGGTGTCCGACCGCGGTACCAAGTGCTGGCAAAGATATTCCTCGGCCAGCCGACAGGCACTCCACCAGCATACGCCAACCTCGGCCGACATAATCCTGACCACCAATAACCCAATCCATAGGAATAAAGACATCACTGCCTCGGGTTGGGCCATTCATAAAGGCAAGGTTTAGTGGATCATGGCGCTCACCGATTTCGACACCCGGGTGATCAGACGGGATCAGGGCACAGGTAATACCTAGCTCTTTCTTCTCGCCAATAAGTCCGTCAGGATCTTGTAATTTAAAGGCTAAGCCAAGTACGGTGGCAACAGGTGCGAGCGTAATATAGCGCTTATTCCAACTAACACGGATACCCAAGACTTGCTCGCCTTGGTACTCGTCGTAACACACCACCCCCTGATCGGGAATACCACCAGCATCAGAGCCCGCTTCCGGTCCGGTAAGTGCGAAACACGGCACATCTTCGCCGTGCGCCAAGCGTGGCAGCCAGTAATCTTTCTGCTCTTGGGTACCATAGTGGGTCAGCAGCTCACCTGGGCCCAATGAGTTAGGAACCATCACCGAAACGGCCGCACTCAAGCTCTTGGTTGCAATGCGGGTTACAATGGTCGAGTTAGCATGAGCTGAAAAATCCAAGCCACCGTATTCCTTACCAATAATCAGCGAGAAGAATTTTTCTTTGCGCAGATACTCCCACACTTCAGGTGGCAGATCTTTATCTTCCTGGACAATCTGATAGTCGTTCAACATATCCAACAATGGCTCTAGCTTATTGTCGATGAACGCCTGCTCCTCAGCACTCAATATCGGCTGCGGGTAAGTCAGCAAGGTATTCCAGTTTGGATTCCCGCCAAACAACTCACCATCCCACCAAACGCTGCCAGCCTCCATGGCCTCTCGTTCAGTATCGGAAAGTGGTGGCAACACTTTTTTAAACATCTTGAATGCGGGATCACTGAGATAGCGTTTTCTTATCTTGGTTAACGTACTCATGTTTCAGGTCCTTTTGTCACTTTTATCGTTATTGGTATTACATACTGTTATCGTGTTCCTGTTTGCTGTTCGCCAATCAGCGAAAGCGATTGTTCTATCGGAGCTGCAACGCCTGCCGCCAAGTAAGGCACCAAACGCTCAATCAAATCTTCAGGTTTAACCTTACGGGAAAAGTCATTCTCGGCGATCTCGCACAACGCCGTTGACGATGCCATGGTGAAAACGGATGCCCCGAGAGTAAAATGCAGACGCCAGAATAAGGTTTCGGGATCCAAAGAAGGGTTAGCTCTGCACACTGCGGTAGTAAATAAAGTCAGAATTTGCTCGTACCGGGTCATGATGAACCAACGCAAATGGCCTTGAACATCAGTATATCCCCTGCCGATCAATGACATAAAAACAGTAGCCCCGTTGGTGCGGTGATCATTGAGAACTAACAACGGTTCTTTGATACAACGGAAAACATCTTCCATTGAGAAATCATCGCGGGTCAGCAGCGCTTCCAGTTCTGACTGCAAGCGAGGCATGAAGGCATCGAGGTAACGGCCCAGTACCGCCCTGACCAAGGTTTTCTTATCGCCATAGTGATAATTGACAGACGCCAGATTAACCCCAGCTTTGCTGGTGATAGTTCGCAGTGACGTGTCTTTGAAGCCATGTTCGGCAAAGAGTAGCTCGGCGGCATCTAAGATACGTGCCTTGGTTTCTCCCTTTCCTGCCATATTCATTCACCTGTATTAAACACTCGTTTAAACTTTACATCTAAGAAACATTTTTAACAAGTCGCAAATATACACCATGTTGTAACACGTTGATATTTTCGATGTTTAATGTGCAAGTCGTGAAGGTGATCAATCTTTTGCGTTATAGCGCACCAGCAAGGTACTGGGCTAATAGTGTCTTACCTGTGTCTCATGCAAAAGGGTTGAGATCTAAGCAAATAAAAAAAATCTGAGAAAGTGGAAAATTTTTGGAACAAAGTGCACATTCACGGGTCCTAATTAATGCCACTGCTTTTTCTTAGAAGACATTCTTCGAAACCCATCCCCACCCATGGAGATGGGTTTTCTTTATTTGGTCATATTCTTTTTGTTTTTGCTTATCCCTCTCGATTTAAAATCAAACAGTTATAAAAAAATGACTCCTTTTTTCTGTTTTTTATGAACCAAAATGAAAACCGCCAGTCCTATATAGTGACATTTAGATTAAAGACTTATCAACATTGCTGGCCGCAAATTGCATTTACTCTTTAATCTACTAATGCCACTGCTGCTAAACTCCTAATTGTATATAGAGCTTTCGCCCACTGACTTTCAGTGGGCTTTTTTTTATCGACAGCTTACCCGCATTACCCGGGCTCTCATGCTCATACCGCGCCAATAACATATCACCACAGCCCATTTTTTCACCATTGCAAAAATTTTTAAATTTTTTGAACCAATTGAATTTCGGCTAGTCATATATAGTGTCATTCATATTAAAAGCGCGTTTCTTAGTTAACCATTAACTCTTTAATTACGCGGTTTTAATTTAAAATGCCACTGCTGCTAAACTCCTAATTGTGTATATGGATTTTTGCCCACTGACTTTCAGTGGGCTTTTTTTTACCTAAAGCTGCAGACAATTCATCATTAGTCCCTGCCCGTAGACAATTTGCTGATTTTATCGTCATTACCAATTTTTTTTTAACTTGTGGGAACCAATTGAATTTATTTCAGTCATATATAGTGACATTCATATTAAAGGCGCTTTTCTCAGTTAATCATAAGAATTTGCGGTTTTAATTTAAGATGCCACTGCTGCTAAAATCCTAATTGTATATAGAGCTTTCGCCCACTGAACTTCAGTGGGCATTTTTTTATCTGAAGAAAATTTAATTTTTTTTGAACTATTCGATTTTCAGCCAGTCTTACTTTACATGATTCAGATTAAAGATGCGGTTCATACAGGTTTATCCTTCCCTTCTTTAATTATGATGCCACTGCTGCTTAACTCCTAATTGTGTATAGGTTTTTGCCCACTGACTTTCAGTGGGCTTTTTTTTGTGCAAAGCAATAATCCACCCAACTCATACAACCTGTAAATCGATCAAACAACATCAGGTGTTGGTTTTTTGCCTTGCTGATCGCTAAATTTCCTGTGAACAAATAATATCAACCTGGATAAGTAGTTGATCAAGTATTTGCACTGAAAAAATATTTATGTACGTTGGTATAAGAAGTCTCATAGCTCAGGAGGGGCTGAAAGTAGACTGTCATGGGCAAGTTCAATCGATAGCCATTGACACGTTTTCTCCGCATTAATCACTTTACTATTGCGGTCAAGAGAGGCTGTAAACACCGGCAAAGGCAAACCCGCTAACTGCGCCATTTTGCTGTAGTACTCTTCTCGGGTCGGATGTTGTGATGAGGCAAGATGCAGCACCTGATGTGGCGACCATTGATGAACCAATTGGGATATCGCCGCAATACAATCATCCAGGTGGATGAGGTTTACCCGGTCCTGTCCATTTTCTATACCTTGACGCCCCGATAAAAAACGAACAGGGTGCCTATTTGGCCCGATAAGCCCAGCCAAACGTAACACCACCACTTCACGCCCCCACTCCGCCAACAAATACTGCTCTATCTCAAGGTGGGCTTTCCCTGACAGCGTATTAGGGCATGGCTCAGTCACCTCCTCAACCACTCCCTCGCAAGCACCGTAAACCGCAGTTGTACTAATGAACAACACCTTCTGGCAACCAAGCGCTCTGGCTGTCTCCGAAAGTTGCTTAATTTTAGTTATCAGATCATCAGCTGCTCCCTCGTTACGACCGGGCGGAACATTTATGACTAACAAATCGGTATTAAAGAACTGCTTTATTTGCGGCGAAAGAATGGCAGGCTCATTCAGCGATTGGGGGAGAGATAAAGCTACACCTCGAATACCACTTTCGGCCAAGGTTTTTGCCTTCTCAGGATCTTGCTTGCTACCCCATGTTTCTACCCCTGACGACACAAAGTGCATCGCCAATGGCAAACCCAGCCAACCACAACCACAAATGCTTATCTTGTTTATTTTTCTGTGTTTCATAGACCTCACCGATCACATAACTCTGAAAGCCGGTTTCATTTTACTGCTTATTCTTTCACCTTGATTTATTTCATCCTGTAAATTAATTCCTGAAGATTGAAAATTAGCTACATAAAAAGCAGATATCAGCCCTAAAAGTCGTAATTTTGGCTAAAAAAAATTTCAGTTTTGAAAGAAAAAATTCGATCCCTGTCAAACTATAATAAAAAGAGAAAGCGATATTCATGGATTTACTAGGAGCAGATCCATGAAAAGTAGTATAGTTTCATCAAAATGGCTTTAAGCACTTTATGCGATAAGAAAGCCAATAACGAAATTCAGTAACGAGCGGTAACCGCCATGAATACTCTAGAGAAAATTCAAAAGAATCTTGATAACTTCAGTAAATCAGAGCGTAAAGTCGCTGAAGTAATCCTTGCATCGCCACAGACAGCCATTCACTCAAGCATCGCAACACTGGCTAAAATGGCGGACGTCAGTGAGCCTACAGTAAACCGCTTCTGTCGTCGCTTAGATACTAAGGGCTTTCCAGATTTTAAACTGCACCTTGCCCAGAGCCTAGCCAACGGTACGCCTTATGTGAACCGCAACGTCGAAGAAGATGACGGGCCGGATGCGTACACGTCGAAAATCTTCGAATCGACCATGGCATGCCTTGATGTAGCGAAAAATAGTCTTGACCCAATGCAGGTCAATCGTTCTGTTGATCTGTTGACCCAAGCAAAAAAAATCTCCTTCTTTGGCCTTGGTGCATCGGCATCTGTCGCTCACGATGCTCAAAATAAGTTCTTCCGCTTCAATATTCCGGTTGTATGCTTTGATGACATTGTGATGCAGCGCATGAGCGTGATTAATTGTAGCGACGGTGATGTGGTGGTGATGATTTCCCACACAGGACGTACCAAAAGCTTAGTCGACGTTGCTCGTATGGCACGCGAGAACGGCGCCACGGTGATCGGCATTACAGCAAAAGATTCACCATTGGATCGCGAGTGTTCCATCTCTATCTGCTTAGACGTACCAGAAGATACTGATGTCTACATGCCAATGGCGAGCCGTGTGGTGCAGATGACCGTAATCGACGTGCTTGCAACTGGCTTTACCTTACGCCGAGGTGCAGGTTTTCGCGAAAATCTAAAGCGGGTTAAAGAGTCACTAAAAGACTCTCGCTTCACCAAAGAAGGGACTATCTAACCTGCTTGTGATTTTAAGCCATTTACACGCGGCATAATAAAATCACTTAAGCGTACAGGCGCGGCTTTGGCTGCGCCTTTTTAGTATTTGCCCTTTCGAATAGCCGCTCTCAGCCGACTTCCGTCAACTACACTTAATCCAACCGGCCCACCGCTACTATAAGCGGCGTTGCACATTAAAACCCTGCAATATTTCTACACCATGATGAAGAAATACGCAAAACTTGTCCTACAATATGTTTTTTCCTTACAGTTTGTTGATAAAGAGCAGCGTCTTTCTCCCTCTATGTGTAGTAATATTTCACACAATTCAGTGAAGCAGATTTCTACAAGCAATCGTTTCATTGGCAAACAATGATACAGATGGAGTTTCCGATGTCTGAAAGGCTAAGACGTACTAAAATCGTTACTACTTTGGGTCCTGCAACCGATCGCGACAACAATCTAGAAAAGATTATTGCTGCTGGTGCAAATGTTGTACGAATGAATTTCTCTCACGGCAGCCCAGAGGATCACATCCAGCGCACCAAGGCTGTACGTGAAATCGCCGCTAAACTAGGCAAGCATGTTGCAATCCTAGGTGACCTCCAAGGCCCGAAAATCCGTGTATCGACTTTCAAAGATGACAAGATTCAACTAGCGATCGGCGACAAATTCACCCTAGACAGCGATCTAGCAAAAGGTGAAGGTGATCAACATGCTGTCGGTCTTGACTACAAAGAACTACCAAAAGACGTTGAGACTGGTGATGTCCTACTGCTGGACGATGGTCGTGTTCAACTCAAAGTCACGGCTGTTAATGGCAACAAGGTTCACACCGAAGTCACTGTTGCTGGCCCACTGTCAAACAACAAAGGTATCAACAAGAAAGGCGGTGGCCTTTCTGCTGAAGCACTAACAGACAAAGACAAAGCCGACATCATTACCGCTGCTCAAATGGGCGTGGATTACCTTGCTGTTTCTTTCCCACGTAACGGCGAAGACATGAAATATGCTCGTCGTCTGGCAATGGATGCAGGGTTAGAGGCTAAGCTAGTCTCTAAAGTCGAGCGAGCTGAGGCGGTAGCAACGACAGAAGCCATGGACGATATCATTATGGCTTCAGATGCCGTTATGGTTGCCCGTGGTGACCTAGGTGTTGAAATCGGTGATCCAGAGCTAGTCGGCGTTCAGAAAAAGCTTATCCGTCGTGCTCGTAGCCTAAACCGTACCGTGATCACGGCAACCCAGATGATGGAAACCATGATCACCAGCCCTATGCCGACACGTGCAGAAGTCATGGACGTGGCAAATGCTGTGCTTGATGGTACTGACGCTGTAATGCTTTCTGCTGAAACAGCTGCAGGTAGCTTCCCAGTAGAAACGGTTACTGCGATGGCTAATGTTTGTCTGGGTGCAGAAAAAGAGCCGAGCATCAACGTGTCTAACCACCGCTTGGCGCGTACTTTCGAGTCACCTGAAGAAACCATTGCAATGTCTACCATGTATGCAGCAAACCACATGGAAGGCGTAAAAGCGATGATCGCGATGACCGAGTCTGGCCGTACGCCACTGATGATGTCTCGTATTTCGTCTGGCAAACCTATCTTTGCCATGTCACGCAACGAGAGCACCCTAAATCGTGCTGCGTTATTTCGCGGAGTTACGCCAGTTTACTTCAACCGCGATAGCGATGCTGGCCTGGACGCCGCGAAGCACGCTATTGAAACCCTGAAAGAAAAGGGTTTTCTTTCTACTGGTGACTTGGTCATCGTCACTCAGGGTGATGTCATGGACACGGTAGGCAGCACCAACAACATGCGAATCCTAAGCGTAGAGTAATCTACAGCCTGAATACATAAAGCGTGACGGTGTTCGCCATCACGCTTTTTTTCTATACCTTTATCAATGATATCCACACTTACGGATAGGTTTTATCAACCCTCACCCCGTTAGCGAAGTAGAGGATCCTCACTTTATCCTTTGGCTGGAATAGCATAGTGCTATCGACATCTTGAATAACATCAATCAAGGTTCCGTCATCTGCTTTAATCAGTAACTCAACGAACCGGTACTGGACTACCTGCTGAGTTGTCTGGCGCTGATGAGCAATACCCGCCCCCGCCACAACACCAACCGCAGTCGCAACTTCTCGCCCCGTCCCGTCTCCAAACTGATTGCCGATCAAGCCGCCAATAACCCCTCCCAGCAGGGTTTCCCAGCCATTACGCTGAGATTCAATCACATCTTGGTGAGTTATATAGCGAACGCTGTCGACATCACCAAAGACCACTTTGTTAACCGTTCTCGCCTGATTTCTGTTGTACGGCGCCGCAGAAAGTGCCAAAGGTAAAATTAACAATAACACTAACCATTTTCTCATCATATAATCCTCTTTCCCGGCAACCATCAGCTCTATCCCCAAGTAACGATAAAGTACTTAGAGATATATCAGCTACATTTAGTGTAATTATGGCAATTTATCTTCCGGAGCTTGATCCGGTCAATACTGATTTTCCCGCCCCAGAAACGGCACTGGCAGACCCCAATGGTCTGCTTGCCTTTGGCGGTGATCTGCGTCCTGAACGCCTTGTCAGCGCTTACCGCCAAGGGATTTTCCCATGGTTTTCCGAAGGTGAGCCCTTACTATGGTGGAGTCCGGCTCCTAGGGCCGTATTCCTGCCAGATCAATTCCAGCCGAGTAAGAGCTTACGGAAATACTACCGAAAATCTGGCTACCAAGTCACATTGAACCACGCCTGTCACGATATTATCGAACTCTGTGCCAGCACCCGCAAAGCAGAGGAAACTTGGATCACCGCCGAAATGATCCAAGCTTATCAGCATCTGCACGATCTTGGGTATTGTCACTCCGTAGAAGTGTGGCAGCAAGGTCAACTTGTTGGTGGGCTATATGGTATCAGTATCGGCGGCATGTTCTGCGGCGAATCCATGTTTTCCCTGGCCGACAATGCGTCCAAAATCGCGCTATGGCTGTTTTGCGAACACTTCAATGCCCATGGTGGCCAACTGATTGATTGCCAAATAATGAATGACCACCTTGCCTCGCTGGGAGCCGCCGAAATGGAGCGAAACCTGTTCACCCATTTTCTCCACCAGCAAAGAGATGCCATACTCAATGAAACCTGTTACCAACGTCAGGAGTTAATCTACTCACCGTCATGACCAGTATTAACAAGCTCCCTCTACGCATTGGTTTGACGCCGGAATCGCAGTGCAGCTACCTTCCCGGCCAAGATGAGCAACTAGGCGTGGTGATGGATCAACACTGGCTGTCACCGCCAGGCTATGCCCTTTTGCTGGCCTCAGGCTACCGCCGCAGCGGCAGTGCTGTCTATAAGCCAATGTGCCAACTGTGTAGCGCCTGCGTACCGCTGCGAGTAGATTGTGCCGCTTTTCGCCCATCGAAAAGCCAAAAACGTCAACTCAACCAAATGACTAAACTACAATGGGAATTCAAGACTGAGCTGGATCCAGGCTGGTACCCGCTGTACGAACGCTATATTACCGAGCGTCATGCCGATGGCAGTATGTACCCACCCAATAAAGCGCAATTTTTTGAATTTTGTACTGCCCCCTGGATGGATACCTTATTCCTCCATGTTTATGAGGAAGAAAAGCTGATAGCCATTGCGGTCACCGATGTGTTCGACGATGCCATGAGCGCTGTGTACAGCTTTTTTGACCCTGATAGCACGTGGTCGCTTGGCACGCTTTGTGTCCTGTATCAAATCCAGTATTGCCAACGCTCTGGTCGTCGCTGGCTTTACCCCGGGTACCAGATCGATCAGTGCAAAGCCATGAACTATAAAACTCGTTTCAAGCCATACGAAAAGCTGACTGCTGAGGGATGGCAACATTTTGATGAAAACTAAGCTGCATTTTTCACCGCTACCTGAGCTAAATACGATAAAATACGTATTAATGCGTTAGAGTAGCTGACAAAGTACACCCGCAGATGTAAAATTGCGGCCTAAACTTTACACTCAAACAGTTTCAAGGCATTATCCAGCCCGATCAGATGAATGGCTGGTAGCCTAAGAGGATTCAATGGCAAAAGAAGACGTAATTGAAATGCAAGGTACTGTACTTGATACACTACCTAACACCATGTTCCGCGTAGAGCTTGAGAACGGTCACGTTGTTACCGCTCACATTTCTGGCAAAATGCGTAAAAACTACATCCGTATTCTTACTGGTGACAAGGTAACTGTGGAATTGACTCCATACGACCTAACCAAAGGCCGCATCGTCTTCCGCGCCCGTTAATCTTAAAATAAGATTACAGAATACAAATAAAACCCGGCCTATTGCCGGGTTTTATTTTTCTAGGCTCTCGCAAACCAGCTTCCGTCCACTCGCTAGCAGTAAATTTGAAAACAAGGTTTATACCAACCTACATAAATATTTGATCAACGACTTATCCAGATTGGTATTACCATACAGATTCGATAAATAATCCTCATCGATGCCGCAAAATTATTTTATTTGCCTCGTTCCGCATTCAGTTGTCTAATCCCCCCTGCACCCAAAGGCCATAAGCGAACGAGGTGTATGCGAGGGAACCGCCCTCACCTTACTCTGTCATACCGTGAAATCTGTCAGCAGCACGGCCGTTTAGGAATGACAATGAAACCTATCGCAATGCATGATGCACTGGTGCAACTAAGCCTAGTGGACGTTTGTGACATCGCAGCCACCATTCACCCCAAAGACCGACCGCTTAACACACCGCCACACCTTGGCCGTCGTAAAAAGCGTATGTCACAAAGGCGAACGCAAAAGACGCTATCTAGCTGCGTTTAGACCAACTTAGTTCACCGATGATGTTGCTGAGGCCCATAGCATTTCCTGCACTTCGCACATCTGCCTGATGAGTTTTAACTAACCTGGTGCATACAGTCCTGAGGCTGGGCCTTGCCACAGCTATCAAAAAACTGTCTGTGCCCAATCACTGTTCGAGGACAAATTAATGAGTGATTGGCCTATCCAAAATGCGCGTGACGTTTACAACATCCCTTACTGGGGACAAGGCTACTTTGACATCAACCCTCAGGGTGAGGTGGTTGTCAGACCCGATAGCCAAAACCCATTCAATACGATAGCCCTTTCCCTGTTGGCTGATCAGTTAATTGCCAAGGGCGCGTCTTTGCCGGTGCTGGTGCGATTTCCCGATATTCTCCACCACCGGGTCGATACCCTTTGTACGGTATTCAACCAGGCGATCGACCACTACCAATACCAAGGCGAGTATTTGGCGGTCTACCCAATCAAGGTTAACCAGCAAGAAGCCGTTGTCAGTGAGATCCTCGCTAGCCAATATGCCAAGCAGCAGCGTCAGCTAGGTTTGGAAGCCGGTAGTAAGCCAGAGCTAATGGCAGTACTTGCCATGGCCCAACAAGCCAGCTCAGTGATTGTTTGCAACGGTTACAAAGACAGAGAGTATATCCGCTTAGCGCTTATCGGCGAAAAACTCGGCCATGACGTTTATATCGTGCTGGAAAAGCTGTCCGAGCTTAAAACCGTGATGCAAGAAGCGATTGAGCTTGGTGTCAGGCCACGCCTCGGTCTGCGTGCTCGCCTTGCTTCTCAGGGCAAAGGTAAGTGGCAAGCCAGTGGCGGTGAGAAATCCAAGTTCGGGCTGTCAGCCTCACAAGTACTATCGGTAGTCAATCAGTTACGTGATAACGATATGCTCGATTGTTTGCAGCTGTTGCACTTCCACCTCGGCTCACAAATCGCCAACATTCGTGATGTGCGAAGTGCTGTAGGTGAAGCGGGACGCGTCTATGCCGAGCTGAAAAAACTCGGTGCAGGGATCACCACTGTCGATGTGGGCGGTGGTCTGGCTATCGACTATGAAGGTACCCGCAGCCAGAGCAGCTGTTCGATGAACTACAGCCTACGCGAGTATGCTAACAATATTGTCTACACCCTGGGCGATATCTGTAAAGAGTACAGTATCCCTATGCCGAGAATTATCTCGGAGTCCGGCCGTAATCTAACCGCTCACCATGCGGTACTGATCACTGACGTCATCGGGGTAGAAAGGTATAAACAAGAGCAGGTCAATCCGCCAGAGGCTGCAGCACCGCAGATCCTACACAATATGTGGCACTCTTGGCGGGAGCTAATGACTCTTACCGATGCCCGCTCTCTGATTGAGATTTACCATGACAACCAGAGCGATTTGGCGGAAGTACATACTCAGTTTGCCCTAGGCATACTCAGCTTTACCGAGCGAGCTTGGGCGGAGCAAATTAGCCTGCGGCTATGCTACGAGCTGGAAAAAATGCTGTCAGCAAAAAACCGGGCCCACCGCCCGCTGCTGGATGAACAGCATGAGCGCCTTGCTGACAAATTTTTTGTCAACTTTTCGCTGTTCCAGTCATTGCCTGATGCATGGGGGATTGACCAAATTTTCCCTATCCTGCCGCTGAGCAATCTCGACAAGGAGCCTGAACGCCGCGCGGTGATCTTGGACATCACCTGCGACTCCGACGGTGCTATTGAGCAATACGTCGAAGGACAGGGGATCGAAAAAACGTTGGCGGTGCCGGCTTGGAGTGATGAGTCGCCATATCGTATGGGGTTCTTCCTTGTCGGCGCTTATCAGGAGATTTTGGGAGATTTGCATAACCTGTTTGGTGATACCGATACGGCGATAGTCCGCGCCCAACAAGAAGGCGGTTATGAGATTGAGCGAATTGATCATGGCGACAGCGTTAAAGATGTCCTACGCAGTGTCCATCTTGACTCTGCCAACTTCTTGGCACAATACGAGCAGATGGTCAAACAACATCTGCCTGAAAGCGAGCATCGCACTATTTTGGCCGAACTTGAAGAAGGGCTAAACGGCTACACCTACCTGGAAGATGTCCAAAGCCAGCGTTAATACGTTAACCAGCAGATTATAAACATAACTGGCCACCAGCCCACGGGTGGCCGTTTACCGACTCTAGGAGCCAACTATGGCCACGCTTGCCACTCATCCTGATTATTCGCTAACGGCGAATGCTTTCGGCTTTCTGCGCCAGCCGCTAGAATTCAACCCACTCGCGACCGATGCCGATGTCATCATTACTGGTGTCCCGTTCGATATGGCGACCACAGGGCGCTCAGGCAGTCGCATGGGACCTAATGCCATTCGCCAAGTATCCACTCATCTTGCCTGGGAAGGAAAACGCTGGCCATGGACATTCGAGCTAAAAAACAAACTCAGTATTGCTGATTGCGGCGATTTGGTGTTTGACTGCGGAGATGCAGCCCAGATGTGCGAGCGCCTTGAGCACCATGCGACGTCACTGCTTGAAGCAGGCAAAACGCTACTGACATTCGGCGGCGATCATTTTGTCACCTTGCCGCTATTGCGCGCCCACGGCAAGAAATTCGGCAAGATGGCCCTGATCCATTTTGATGCCCATACCGATACCTATGATATGGGCAGCCAATTTGACCATGGTACCATGTTCTACCATGCACCAAACGAAGGCTTGATTGACCCAGAGCACTCTGTTCAGATTGGGATCCGTACCGATTACAACAACAAACTTGGTTTCAGTGTATTGGATGCCGGCACGGCCAACGACTGGTCGGTCGAGCAGATTGTCGAAAAAATCAAACTGACCGTGGGTGACATGCCGGTTTACCTCACCTTCGATATCGACTGCTTAGATCCTGCCTTTGCCCCAGGCACGGGTACCCCAGTATGTGGCGGGCTGACATCAGATAAGGCACTGAAAATCATCCGCGGTTTGCAGGGTATAAATCTGGTCGGTATGGACGTCGTTGAAGTTGCACCTGCCTACGATCATGCTGATATGACGGCATTGGCCGCAGCGACCATTGCAACGGATTTGTTGCATTTGTACGCGAGTGGAAAATAGTACCTAAGACCAACTCTTCCTGAGGTCAAATAAAAAAATAACCGCCAGCAGGCGGTTATTTTATATCAGAGCAAAATATGCTGTGATTTAGTGGGCAGGTTCGAGATCGCTACTGAACTGGAAGTCCAATTCATCGTTAACGATATTGACGCGCACCGAACCACCATTGACCAAGCTACCAAATAACAACTCGTTTGCCATTGGCTTCTTCAGGTTATCCTGAATCACGCGGGCCATTGGGCGCGCGCCCATTGCCTTGTCATACCCTTTATTGGCCAACCACTCACGGGCTTTCGAGGACACTTCCATCGATACACCGCGGGCATCCAACTGGGCCTGCAGTTCGACAATGAATTTATCGACCACCAGAGAAATCACATCTTTCTCAAGGTGGTTAAACCAAATAATGCCATCTAGGCGGTTACGGAATTCAGGTGTGAAGACACGTTTGATTTCGCCCATAGCATCAAGGCTGTGATCCTGCTGGATCAAACCAATTGACTTGCGGACCGTCTCGGTAACACCGGCATTGGTAGTCATCACCAAAATCACATTGCGGAAATCCGCCTTGCGACCGTTATTATCCGTTAGCGTACCGTTATCCATCACCTGGAGTAGCAAGTTAAATACATCCGGGTGGGCTTTCTCGATTTCATCCAGAAGTACAACCGAATGTGGATTTTTGATCACGGCATCAGTTAACAAACCGCCCTGATCGTAGCCCACATAGCCCGGAGGCGCACCAATCAAACGGCTCACCGTATGACGCTCCATGTACTCGGACATATCAAAGCGAAGCAGTTCAATACCCAGCGTACGAGCTAGCTGTACCGTCACCTCTGTCTTACCTACGCCCGTTGGACCGGCAAACAGGAATGAACCCACAGGTTTATTCTCGGCACCCAGCCCTGCACGGCTTAGCTTAATGGCCTCGGTAAGGACATCGATCGCCGGATCCTGACCGAACACCAGCATCTTGAGCTTGTTATCCAGCTTCTGCAGCACATCACGATCACTGGAAGAAACCGACTTTTCAGGGATACGTGCCATCTTGGCAATCATCGCCTCGATATCGCTGACATTAACGGTTTTCTTACGACGGCTGGCCGGTGCCAAACGGCAGCGGGCACCCGCTTCATCGATCACGTCAATAGCTTTATCTGGCAGGTGACGCTCATTGATATACTTAGCCGACAACTCGACAGCCGCACGGATAGCTTTGTTGGTGAAACGCACTTCATGGTGTGCTTCATACTTCGGCTTCAAGCCCATCAAGATCTTGGTCGTATCGTCGAGCGATGGCTCGATAATATCAATTTTCTGGAAGCGACGTGACAAGGCACGCTCTTTCTCGAAAATGTTACTGTATTCCTGATACGTCGTTGAACCCATGCAACGCAACTTACCGTTGCTCAACAAAGGCTTAATCAAGTTAGCCGCATCGACCTGGCCACCGGATGCCGCACCCGCACCAATAATGGTGTGGATCTCATCAATGAACAGAATAGCCTGATCTTCCTTCTCAAGCTGCTTCAGGATTGCTTTGAAACGCTTCTCGAAATCACCACGGTACTTGGTACCGGCCAATAGTGAACCGATATCCAGAGAATAAATCACACAATCTTTGATGACATCAGGTACTTGGCCTTCAACAATACGCCATGCCAGACCTTCAGCAATCGCGGTCTTACCTACACCGGCTTCACCGACCAATAATGGATTATTCTTACGGCGGCGGCACAACACCTGTACCGTTCGCTCAAGCTCAGTATCACGGCCAATTAGTGGGTCAACCCCACCCGCACGGGCAAGTTGGTTAAGGTTAGTGGCAAAATTCTCGAGTTTATCTTCAGAGCCCTGCTCTGCGCGAGTTTCTTCACCCCCGACTTCTGGACCATTGATATCGTCGTTGTCACTGTCTTTAACAGTGCCATGTGAAATAAAATTAACGACATCCAGACGGCTAATATCACTCTTCTTGAGCAAGTAAGCCGCATGTGATTCCTGCTCGCTGAAAATAGCGACCAGTACGTTTGCACCAGTCACTTCGCTGCGACCAGAAGATTGAACGTGAAATACTGCGCGCTGTAATACACGCTGGAAGCTGAGTGTAGGCTGAGTTTCCCTGCTTTCATCATCCACTGGGATCAATGGCGTCGTTTGTTCAATAAACGAATCAAGCTCTTTGCGCAGCGTATCCAAATTAGCTCGGCAGGCCAGCAAGGCCTCTTGGGCTGCTGGATTTTCCAATAATGCCAACAGCAGATGTTCAACCGTCATAAACTCATGACGTTTCTCTCTAGCTCGCGCAAAAGCAGCATTCAAGCTCGCTTCAAGTTCTTTGTTTAGCATAAGGCACCTCCCCTAAATACCACTCGATGATGGCGTGCCGGAAAAAGACTAAGCCTTTTCCTTCGTACACAGTAGCGGATGTTCATGCTCCCTCGCATACATCATCACCTGGGCCACCTTCGTTTCGGCAACCTCGGCGGTGAAGGTTCCACACACCGCTTTCCCCTCGTAATGTACAGTTAGCATCAACTGTGTTGATTTCTCCAGATCCATGGAGAAGAACTTCTGTAACACTTCTATCACAAAATCCATCGGTGTGTAATCATCATTATTTAAAATTACTTTATACATCGATGGTGGTTTGGCCTGGACTTCCTCTTCCTCCAATACATCAGAGTCAGGAATTATCCACTCGTATAACTTACTCATAAACTTAACTTACCAATACAGTAGGAATAGTCTACCAAGAAACAATGAGTTACTACTCAATAGTGTTTTCATGGTTTACTCGACTAACTTTTCCCTACCTCTATATTCAGACTAATGCACACATTGTATTCCAGCAAATCAGAGATGACTATGACTAAGCCGACAATCCGAGCTAATAGCCGTCGTTTTGAGTCAAACTGGGAGATACAGCCACAAAGCTACAAGTTGCATAAGATCCGTACCAGAAAAGCAAGAAAATTCAGTAAAACGTCAAAAACTTAATGTAGCATCATATTTTAACAAAATGTTATGCAACTAGCTTGACTGCCCACTTCCTTTTACTAAAGTGTAACTTGTAGTAGATATCAACTGCATCAAATTAGCATTAGTATGCAAGTCGTGATAAAAAGGAGTTAGCAGACTAATGCAAAATGGAACTTGAATGCACAGAAGGAAGTAAGCATGGCAACAGGTACAGTTAAATGGTTTAATAACGCTAAGGGATTTGGTTTTATCTGCCCTGAGACAGGCGAAGGCGATATTTTCGCCCATTATTCAACTATTCAGATGGATGGTTACCGTACACTAAAAGCAGGCCAGCAGGTCAACTATACAGTTGAAACTGGTCCAAAAGGGT
Source organism: Photobacterium sp. DNB23_23_1 (assembly GCF_052873815.1). Taxonomy (NCBI): domain Bacteria; kingdom Pseudomonadati; phylum Pseudomonadota; class Gammaproteobacteria; order Vibrionales; family Vibrionaceae; genus Photobacterium; species Photobacterium sp. DNB23_23_1. The sequence goes on from NZ_JBNNXT010000006.1 coordinate 146,580, forward strand.
TCCATGCCAAGGAAATCGTTCCTTTTGAAGGTGAAGCTGTTAAATAGTCACTTTCATCTTTACGATTCTTTCTGAAGGCGAGCAGCTGCTCGTCTTTTATTACCTTCTGCCTTTTCACTGTAAAACGCGATATTAGCCTTGCAAATATCCCTCTTCACCCTCAAATAAAACTGCATAATTTATGCATAATCCACCATTAAAAACCAACAGACCATTTTAACATAACCACTACAAAGTGTTCTTGTCGTCTCACTTTCTAGCATTAAACAGGCACAAAAAAGCCCAGCACTTGGCTGAGCTTTTTCTTACTTTATCGCATTAATGACACAGAATTACATCTGCTCAATCATATCATCAGCAAACTCGGAACACCTACGCAGTGTTGCACCTTCCATTTGGCGCTCAAAATCATAAGTCACAGTCTTGTTGCTGATTGCCGCTTCCATCGAGCTGATGATCAAATCTGCCGCTTCAGTCCAGCCTAAGTGGCGAAGCATCATCTCAGCCGATAGGATCAATGAGCCAGGGTTCACTTTGTCTTGGCCTGCATACTTAGGTGCCGTACCGTGTGTTGCTTCAAACAGCGCCACACCATCACCGATGTTTGCACCTGGTGCAATACCAATACCACCAACCTGTGCAGCTAGTGCATCAGACACATAGTCACCGTTCAGGTTCATTGTCGCAATCACATCATACTCTGCAGGGCGTAGCAGGATTTGCTGTAGGAATGCATCAGCAATGCTGTCTTTAATGATGATTTCTTTACCCGTATTCGGGTTTTTCAGTGTCATCCATGGACCACCGTCTAGCAGCTCAGCACCGTATTCCTTCGCTGCCACTTCGTAACCCCAATCTTTGAAGGCACCTTCGGTGAACTTCATGATGTTACCTTTGTGGACCAACGTTAGCGAGTCACGGTCGTTGTCGATAGTGTACTGGATGGCAGCACGAACAAGTCGCTTAGTACCTTCTTCAGATACAGGCTTAATACCGACACCACATTGCTGTGGGAAACGGATTTTCGTGGCGCCCATTTCATCTTGCAAGAACTTGATGACTTTATCTGCTTCTGCAGTACCCGCCTGGAACTCAACACCTGCGTAGATATCTTCTGAGTTTTCACGGTAAATAACCATGTCTGTCAGTTCAGGCTGCTTGAGTGGGCTTGGTACACCCTCGAAATAGCGCACTGGACGAGCACAGATGTACAGGTCTAGCTCTTGACGAAGCGCAACGTTAAGTGAACGGATACCGCCACCAACTGGAGTCGTCAGAGGACCTTTGATTGCAACTTTGTAGTCGCGGATATAATCAAGGGTTTCTTGCGGTAACCAAGCATCTTCACCGTATACTTGCGTTGATTTTTCACCGGTGTAGATTTCCATCCAGGCAATCTTGCGGTCACCGCCGTACGCTTTATCGATAGCGGCATCAACGACTTTAATCATAGCAGGGCTTACATCAACCCCAATACCGTCACCTTCAATGTAAGGAATGACAGGGTTGTTAGGAACGACCAGTTTACCTTCAGAATCCAGAGTGATTTTCTGACCTTCAGCTGGTACAACTACTTTACTATCCATTTAAATCTCCTAGCGTCCATTTGTTATCTTTTTGTAAGATGCGCGCAAATCATACTCGAATTTTTATCAATACGCCACTCATGGAATTTTTCGAGTATAATAGGCATGTCAATTTTCTTTTCCCTTGTACAACTCGCTATTTATGAAGCCAAATACCTCTTCACGTCAACCCAAGCGTACCAATAATGAGCGCAGAGCATCAAGAATGCGCAATAAACCAAGACGTCCACGCGGTCCCACAAAGATCATTTTATTTAACAAACCTTTTAACGTTCTCACCCAGTTTACCGGTGAGCCTGGAGATAAAACTCTGTCGGATTTTGTTCCGGTCAAAGACGTCTATCCCGCAGGTAGACTGGATAAAGACAGTGAAGGGTTGTTAGTGCTGACTAACGACGGCGTGTTGCAAGCGCAGTTGACCCAACCTAAATCCAAGCAACCAAAAACCTACTGGGTTCAGGTTGAAGGAGCCCCTAGCGAGGAAGAACTCGAACAGCTGCGCCGAGGTGTTACCTTAAAAGATGGCCCGACTCTACCGGCTGGCGTCGAAGTCATCGACAGTCCCGAGGTTTGGGAGCGTGTTCCGCCAATCCGCGAACGCAAAAACATACCGACCACTTGGTTAGCGATTACCCTCAAAGAAGGTCGTAATCGGCAAGTACGTAGAATGACCGCCCATCTGGGCTATCCGACCCTGCGCCTTATTCGTTATCAGGTGGCAGATTGGACAGTCAACGACCTCGCCCCGGGCGAGTGGAAAGAAGTCCAAATAAGCACCTCTTGATCCGGTTTACTGGCAGTATCTCGCTGCTGGTAAACACTTCACATTTTGACGCTGCATTTTTACGAATTTAACATTAAAAACACTACACTTTTGTCTCGCCCTCATCTATCATTGCCACCACAAGCAAACGTTTGCGCAAATAAAGAAATGAAGTCGATAAAATTATTAAAGTGTGATTCCGCTCTCGGTCTGTTTCGGCCTGTAGCTTTCTGTTAGAATCGCGACCTTAACTTTTATTAACGACTGAAGAGTAAAATGTCAGATAACAGCCAGAAAAAAGTCATTGTCGGCATGTCCGGCGGTGTAGATTCCTCGGTATCCGCGTACCTTCTTCTTCAACAGGGTTACCAAGTTGAAGGCCTGTTTATGAAAAACTGGGAAGAAGACGACAACGATGAGTACTGCTCTGCAGCCGAAGATCTCGCTGACGCACAAGCTGTATGTGACAAACTGGGTATCCACCTGCACACCATCAACTTTGCGGCCGAGTACTGGGACAATGTCTTCGAGTACTTCCTAGCAGAGTACAAAGCAGGCCGTACACCAAACCCAGACATTCTTTGTAACAAAGAAATTAAATTCAAAGCATTTTTGGACTTCGCTGACGAAGTGCTGGAAGCCGATTACATTGCTATGGGTCACTATACTCGTCGCAGCTTCCCAACCGCTGAAGGTGAACTGCCAAAAATGCTACGCGGTGTCGACAATAACAAAGATCAGAGCTACTTCCTGTACACCTTGAGCCACGAGCAAATTAGCCGCAGCCTATTCCCTGTCGGTGAACTGGAAAAACCAGAAGTTCGCCGCATTGCAGAAGAGCAGGATCTGATCACCGCAAAGAAAAAAGATTCAACAGGTATCTGTTTTATTGGTGAACGTAAGTTCACGGACTTTTTGAGCAAATACCTACCTGCACAGCCAGGTAATATTGAAACAGCCGACGAAGGCAAAGTGATTGGCGAACACCAGGGTCTGATGTACCACACCCTAGGCCAGCGTAAAGGTCTATTGATCGGCGGCCAAAAAGGTGGCGGTGGTAATGAAGAGCCATGGTTCGTTGTCGACAAAGATGTAGAACGTAACGTTCTGATTGTTGGGCAAGGTAAAGATCACCCTCGCTTGAAGTCAGACGGCTTGGTTGCCGCTCAGCTACATTGGGTTGACCGCCAGCCTATTCGCGAACCGTTCAAGTGCACGGTTAAAACACGCTACCGTCAGCAAGATATCCCTTGTACTGTCATCCCCGTTGATGATGAAACTATCAAGGTCATCTTCGACGAGCCGCAAATTGCGGTAACGCCAGGACAGTCTGCCGTATTCTATAGCGGTGAAATCTGTCTAGGCGGCGGTATTATTGAGAAGCGTATCTAAGGGAGTTGAGGCACGTGGCACACACTGTATATGACCGTACCATTGCTTTTGCCGGTATTTGCCAGGCAGTAAAACTGGTTCAAAAAATTGCCCGAGACGGCCATTGTGACCATGACGTACTGGAAGCCAGCCTAAGAAGTATCATGGCAACCAACCCGTCGAACACCATTGAGATCTTTGGCAACGAAGCCAATTTGAAAGTCGGTCTAGAAGCGTTGGCAGCCGAGATTGATAACACGCCTTCGGGTAATGAAATGACTCGCTACTTAGTCAGTGTTATGGCGCTGGAGCGTAAGCTGGACAGCCGCCGAGACAGCATGGCGCAACTGGGTGATCGTATCAGTACGGCTCAACGCCAGACGGATCATTTCGAATTGCTGGAAGACCAAATGATCAGTAATTTGGCAAGCATTTACTTGGATATCATTAGCCCGCTAGGCCCTCGAATCCAAGTAACAGGCACACCCGCCCAGCTTCAGCAACAGAGTGTGCAGCACAAGGTGCGTGCCCTACTCCTCGCCGCGATTCGCTCCGCGGTACTATGGCGCCAAGTAGGCGGCAAACGCCGCCATTTGATCTTCGGACGCAAACAGATGGTCGAGCAGGCAAAAATCCTACTCGCCCGCTGCTAATAAATATTTAGTGCCAGCGTTGCTGGCACTTTTTCATCCCCTTGCTATGTCTTAGCAAGGGCGGAAGTTACACTTGTTTAAATCTTAATTGATTCAGGAGAGAGCAACATGGAACTGTCAGCATTGACTGCTGTTTCCCCAGTAGATGGCCGTTACGGAAGTAAAACGATTTCACTTCGCAGCATTTTCAGTGAATATGGTCTGCTAAAGTACCGCACAATCGTTGAGATCCGCTGGTTACAGAAACTTGCCGCTACTGATGCTATCGTGGAAGTACCTGCGTTTAGTGCTGAAGCCAATGCGTTCCTAGATCGCGTTGCTGCTGAGTTCAGCGAAGAAGACGCTATGCGTATCAAGACCATTGAGCGCACAACTAACCACGATGTAAAAGCTGTTGAATACTTCCTGAAAGAAAAAGTCGCTGAAGTACCAGAGCTACACGCAGTGAATGAATTCATTCACTTTGCATGTACCTCTGAAGATATCAACAACACGTCTCACGCCCTTATGCTACACGAAGCGCGCGAGCAAGTTATCCTGCCTGAAATTCGCAACGTTATCGATGCGATCAAAGGCCTTGCCAACGAATACCGTGAAGTACCACTTCTTTCTCGTACCCACGGCCAGCCAGCTTCTCCATCAACAATGGGTAAAGAAATGGCTAACGTTGCATACCGTATGGAACGCCAATACAAGCAGATTGCTAACGTTGAAATTCTAGCGAAAATCAACGGTGCTGTAGGTAACTACAACGCCCACATCTCTGCTTACCCTGAAGTTGACTGGCACCAGTTCAGCGAAGAGTTCATCACTGAATCTCTTGGCGTAACGTGGAACCCGTACACAACTCAGATTGAGCCGCACGATTACATCGCAGAACTATTCGATGCTATCGCTCGCTTCAACACTATCCTACTGGACTTCGATCGTGACGTTTGGGGCTACATCGCACTAGGCCACTTCAAGCAGAAGACTATTGCGGGCGAGATCGGCTCTTCTACAATGCCGCATAAAGTTAACCCAATCGACTTCGAAAACTCAGAAGGTAACCTTGGCCTAGCGAACGCTATCTTCAGCCACCTAGCACAGAAACTACCTGTTTCTCGCTGGCAGCGTGACCTGACTGACTCGACTGTTCTACGTAACTTGGGTGTAGGTTGTGGTTATGCAATCATTGCATACACATCAACGCTAAAAGGTATCAGCAAACTAGAAGTTAACCAAGCTGCACTAGAAGCTGAACTAGACCGAAACTGGGAAGTACTGGCTGAGCCTGTACAAACAGTAATGCGTCGCTACGGTATCGAAAAACCTTACGAGAAGCTAAAAGAGCTAACTCGCGGCAAGCGTGTTGACGGCGAAGGCATGCGCAGCTTCATCGACGGTCTGGAACTACCAGAGCACGAGAAAGCACGCCTGAAAGAAATGACGCCAGCGAACTACATCGGTGACGCAGTTAAACTAACTGACCAGCTTTAATCGCAACGTTATTTACCGCTTAATACAAGGCCAGCATTTGCTGGCCTTTTTGTTATACCAATCTGGATAAGTAGTTGATCAAGTATTTATGTAGGCTGGTATTAGTTATCTATTCAAGCTTTTTTCACGAACTTCGCCGTTACCATCATTTCGCCAGCACCGTCGACCTTGCAATCCAGTTGGTGATCCTTGCCTTCGACGATCCGACGAATAACGGCCTTAGTACCAATCTTCATCACCATCGAGCTGCCTTTGACTTTGAGATCTTTGGCTAGCGTGACTTTATCCCCTTCTTCCAGCAACGTGCCGTTGGCATCTTTTACGGTCAATGTGTCCTCTTCACTAGAAGCTTCCGACGGGTTCCATTCGTGTGAACACTCGGGACAAATAAGGTGATTTTGATCGGGGTAGACGTATTCAGAATTGCACATAGGGCAAGGAGGAAGAGACATAAATTACTACTATTATCAATGAGTCCGCCGTACATGGTAATGACTCTCTCCGTTTTACGCGAGCACATTTTTTCTGTTTTTGGGTGAGATCGCGAGAGCAGCTTTAAGACGGTCCATTCAGTAACAAGGGTCACCGGTATCAGTTCCGGCTCGCAAATAAGCCGAAGCCAAGACATAATTATGAGTATAATCCCAACACAATAGTCAGCCTATAAAAGCAACCATATGTATCAACTCACCTTCTCTTTCGAAGAGTTTCTTGCAGAGTTCTGGCAAAAGAAACCAACCATCATCAAAGGTGGCTTCAAAGATTTTATCGACCCTATCAGCCCAGATGAGCTGGCAGGCCTTGCTATGGAAGAAGAAGTAGACTCCCGCTATGTCGCCAAGCATGGCGACAAGTGGGATGTAAAACACGGCCCTCTTTCCTTCGATAACGTACCGGAAGATAACTGGTCATTCATCGTCCAAGCGGCTAACCATTGGCACGAAGGTGCCGCTCGTCTAATCACACCATTTCGTCAAATGCCCAATTGGCTGTTCGATGACTTGATGATCAGTTACTCAACTTCAGGTGGCGGTGTTGGCGCTCACATCGACCAATATGATGTCTTTATCGTTCAAGGATCGGGGAAACGCCACTGGCGGGTCGGCCCGAAAAAAGACGATTATGAAGAGGAATTTGGTCATCCGGCACTTCGCCAGATCAAAAGCTTCGATCCTATCATTGACGATATCCTTGAGCCGGGTGATATTCTTTACATTCCACCCGGGTTCCCGCATGACGGCTACGCTATCGATACCTCGATGAGCTTCTCTATTGGCTTCCGCTCGCCGAAGAAACAGGAATTGCTCAGCAGCTTTGCTGACTTTGTGATTGCTAACGAGGTGGGTGATGTCCACTACCACAACCCAGAACTACCAGCTCGCAAGACACCCGGGGCTATTTTGTCCAGCGAGTTTGCCGATATGGAAGCCATGATGCGTAGCCTGCTGGATCACCCAGACATGATGAAAAAGTGGATGGGTGAACACTTGAGCCAAAGCCGACACGAATTAGATGTGATTGCCGCCGAGCCACCATGGCAACAGGCCGAGATCTACCAGTTCCTCGAAAATGGTGAAACCCTCAAGCGGCTGGGAGGTCTTCGTGCCTTCTACTATCCAGAAAAGCCCCACCAGCTGTATATCAACGGTGAAACCTACGAACTACCAGAAGAATGTGGCACTGCCGCTAGCTATCTGTGTGATGCTGAAGATATCAGCCAAGACGTGCTGGGCAAGCTCATTGATCACCCCGCTTTTGTCGCCTTGCTGACACAGCTGGTTAATCATGGTTACTGGTACCCAAATGAGTAAGATCTAACCTTTTGAAATAAAAACACCGGGTGATTATCCGGTGTTTTTATTTGTCTAAGCGCGCACGGCTGACATCAAGTGCTTAATTATACCAATCTGGCTAAGTCGTTGAGCAAGTATTTATGTAGGTTGGTATTAGACCTTAAACTGACTAGCTAGAGCTTGTTGGTGCTGGGACAGCTCAGCCAACCGTTCGCCTATCCCTGCCGACTTTTCAGCCTCATCAAGAATACTTTCACTTAAGCCGCGTATATTCGAGACGTTGCGATTAACCTCGGCAGAAACCGACTGTTGTTCTTGAGCAGCGTGCATGATCTGTTCGTTCATCGACTGGATAGAGATCACCGCCTCGGTGATCTGCCCCAGACTCACAACGGCTTGCCCCACTTGAGAGGATGTCTCCCCAGCCAGTTGATTACCTTCTTCAATCGCTGCAACCACATCGCGCGTTCCCTGCTGCAGTATTTCAATAACAGTGCGGATCTGTCCGACCGAATCATGGGTACGACTGGCTAACTGTCGCACTTCATCGGCGACAACCGCAAAACCACGACCTTGTTCTCCGGCACGGGCAGCTTCAATCGCCGCGTTCAATGCCAGTAAATTGGTCTGTTCAGATATCCCCTCTATAACCTGGAGGATCTGGTTAATGTCTTCGCTGTTAGTTTCCAGTTCCTTGGCTACAGGGACGGCATTTTCCATTCTAACCACCAAGTTATCCATCGAGGTGGCAGATTGCTTGATCACCTGATGGCCATCGCGTACTGCGCTTTCAGCCTGCCCAGCCGCAACCACTGCCGTTTCGGTATACCCCACCACCTGTTCAGCGGTCTGGGCCATTTCCTCTGAGGCTGTTGCCACCATATCCACTTCACGGAACTGAGCTTGGCTACCATCTCGAGTGTGGTTAGCCACCTGTGCCGCTTCTTTTGACGTGGTACCAACATCATTAACGGCAACAACAACATCGCCGATTGTCGCCTGAAGTTTATCCAGGAAGCGGTTGAACCACAGTGCAAGCTGGCCAACCTCGTCATTCTGTTCGACATGTAGACGCTGAGTCAGATCCCCTTCCCCAGTCGCTATATCTTCAAGTCGCTCAGCGACATGGCGAATGGGCGCGACCAAACGAGAAGCCCCAAATACCACTAACAGTAAACCAGCAATAGCAACCACCAAACTAGTCACCAGCTGTACCCATGTCGACTGCTCACGCTGCTGTGAAATATCCGAGTCCAATAGGATAGCTTCGGCCAGCACCCGTTCAACAGGTAACTGGATAACTATCCCCCAGCTAATCTGCCCCAACCTTACCGGCGTGTAGGCATACAGCCACTGCTGATCGGCAGTCCAAAGTATTTGCTCTTTACTGCTCTGCAACCACTGTGTCAATTCACCAGGCAACCCGTCGGATTGATTAACCTTGAAACCTATTCGACTTTGGCCCTGATCCCAAGCGACAATAGTATTGTCCTGGCTGATCAGGCTGACATGACCGATACCGTCAAACAAAGCTTGATCAACGGCTTGCACCAAGGGTTGTAACGGTGCTAGTCGGATATCAATCCCCATCACACCAACAACTTCACCATTCACATCTAATGGAACAGTTATCGTACTCACCACTGGCGCTTGCTGGCCAAATATTGCCAACTGGGGGTTGGATACACACAGTCCAGTGGAGCTCTCGAGGCATTGCGACCAAACAGCTTGGCTAGAAAACAATTGCTGTTCAGAGAATATAAATTGCTCGGCTTCGCCTAATGGTGACTTAGCCCAGTACGGTGAAAAACGTCCCTGCTCATTGGCACCAACGTATTCGGCATTCACATAGTTGCGGTCTTCATCGTCGAGTGCATCGGGATTGAACACCACAAATGCGCCATGAATATTATCGAACTCATTGACGGTTCGACGAAGAAGTTCACTTATTGAACCACGCAACTCAGAGCTGTTAGTGTAGTTTTCTTCAGCATTGAGTTTTAGAAACAGTACACTTTGCGCCAGCATCTCGGCGCGGTATGCGGCTTCATCAAGATACTGCTGAACCGTGGTGCTTTGCTTTTCAGCTTGAGCCTGCACCACAAGTTGTGATTTTGTCCTGAGGGTAGAAAACACCTGCTGGCTGACGAGCTGCTGGTTCTGGGAGGCAAAATAAAAAGAGAGGCCTGTTAATACCGTTACTGTTGCCAGTAACCCTAGCCCGGCCATCAGGGCTATTTTCCATTTAACGGATAATGACCGCATACAACAATCCTTGTTCTACTGCTATTTCACTATCCCCAAGCAACTTTATTACCATCAATGGAAAAAATGATTGGAGATAACTCATTATTACATTTTACTTATAATAACATCAATGATTTAACAGTTTGTTTTAATTTGATTTCTTAGAGTTATCACGCAAGATTAGACATAAAAAAGGCGCGGCTTTTACACCGCGCCCAAAGCCTGTCACAGGCTTGAATTATTGAACGTTTAGACAAGAAACCGCGTGAACTTCATCGCCAGTCAATGTTGGCTTCTTATTGGCACACTCCACAGTTGCAACAGGGCAACGAGTTCGGAATACGCAGCCTGATGGCGGGTTCATCGGCGAAGGTAAATCCCCTTCCAGCAACTCAATGTGCTTGGCCCGCTCCAAATCCGGATCAGGAATAGGCACTGCTGACATCAGCGCTTTGGTATAAGGATGCTTTGGCTCACTAAATAATGCATCGGATTCACCCATCTCAACCGCATTGCCGAGATACATCACCAACACTCGATCAGAAATGTGCTTAACCACCGACAAATCGTGAGCGATAAAAATTAGGCTCAGGCCCATTTCTTGCTGCAATGATTTCAGCAAATTCACCACCTGCGCCTGAATTGATACATCTAGCGCTGAAACAGGCTCATCACAAATGATCATTTTAGGTTTGAGGATCAAAGCACGGGCAATACCGATGCGCTGACACTGGCCCCCTGAAAATTCATGTGGGTAACGGTTAATCACGTTCGGCAGAAGACCCACTTTGGACATCATCGCTTTAACTTGAGCTTTAATATCTTCAGCAGAAAGCTCTGGGAAATAAGCTTTCAAAGGCTCGGCAATGATCTCACCTACCGTCATACGTGGGTTCAATGATGCCAGCGGATCCTGGAAAATCATCTGGATATCTTTACGCTTTTCACGCATCGCTTTGTGATCAAGCTTAGTCAGATCCTGACCGAGCCAAACCACCTTTCCATCTGTCGCTTCTACCAAACCGATCACAGCACGGGCAAAAGTCGATTTACCGCAACCTGACTCACCAACGACCCCCAGTGTTTCACCTTCATATAGGCGGATATCAACACCATCAACCGCTTTTAGGCTCAATGGCTTTGTCCATGGCCACGCTGATTTCTGAGCAATGCTGAAGTGAACCTTCAGATCATGAATATCGAGTAATACTTTCTTTTGAGCTTCCATTACCACGTCCCCACATCAGAAAAACACGCGCGTAAGCGACCTTCAGTAAATGCCTTCAATTGAGGCGCTTCTTGCGAACAGCGGCTAGATACACGGTGGCATCGTTCCTGATAAGGACAGCCGACAGGCAGGCGCAGTAAGTTAGGCGGGTTACCCGGAATCGTTGGAAGCTCTTCACCGTCGGTATCTAAACGTGGGATCGCTCTGAGCAGCCCCTCGGTATACGGATGCGATGGCTTGTAGAATATCTCATTGATTTTGCCGTATTCCATAGTACGGCCAGCGTACATCACCAGTACCTTGTCACAACTACCGGCTACCACACCAAGATCGTGAGTGATCATGATGATCGCCGTGTTGAAATCAGTTTTCAGCTCGTTTAACAACTCCATGATCTGTGCCTGTACAGTCACATCCAGTGCTGTCGTCGGCTCATCGGCAATCAGCAACTTAGGGCTGCACAGCAACGCCATTGCAATCATCACACGCTGACGCATACCGCCAGAGAACTCGTGTGGGTACATAGTAATACGCTTACGTGCTTCCGGGATTTTTACCGCATCCAACATGCGAACACTTTCTTCGAACGCTTCGGATTTCCCCATGCCTTTGTGCAGCATCAGTACTTCCATCAGCTGATCACTTACTTTCATGTAGGGGTTCAGAGAGGTCATCGGATCCTGGAAAATCATCGCGATTTGTTCGGCACGGATCCGGTTCAGTTCTTTTTCCGGCAGGTTAAGAATTTCTCGGCCTTCAAACTTGGCGCTACCGCCAATAATGCCGTTTTTGGCCAACAGGCCCATGATGGCGAAAACCGTCTGGCTCTTACCTGAGCCGGATTCACCAACAATGCCCAGGGTCTCACCCTGGTTGAGCGAAAAGTTTAGATCGTTAACCGCGGTGACAATACCGTCTTGAGTTTTGAATTCTACGCGTAGATCTTTGACATCTAATAAGCTCATAGTACTTCCTTATAATCTATCTACCTTTGGCCTGCCCACCGTTCCAGCTATTGCAGACCAAAGGTCTTCTTGTTATCTGTCTTTTGGATCCAGTGCGTCACGCAAACCGTCACCCACATAGTTAAAGCAGAACAGCGTCACTACCATAAAGGCCGCTGGGAACATCAATTGCCAGATAGCCACTTCCATGGTCTGGGAGCCTTCTTGCAGCAGAGCACCCCAACTGGTCATCGGCTCCTGAACACCCAAGCCTAGGAAACTAAGGAACGACTCGGTCAGGATCATAGACGGCACTAGCAAGGTTGAGTAAACCGCTACAATACCCAGTACATTCGGTACGATATGGCGGGTAATGATACGCCACTGACTAACGCCAGATACGCGCGCGGCTTCAATGAACTCTTTACTGCGCAATGACAGAGTTTGGCCACGAACGATACGTGCCATATCGAGCCATGAAATTGCACCAATCGCCACAAAGATCAGCATGATGTTACGACCAAAGAAAGTCACCAGTACGATCACGAAGAACATGAACGGGATCGAGTAGAGAATTTCCAGAATACGCATCATCACCCGGTCGGTACGGCCACCAATAAAACCCGAGGTTGCCCCGTAAAGAGTACCGATCAGGACCGCAACCAATGCGCCCATGATCCCCACCATCAGTGAGATCCGCCCCCCGACCAACGTACGGGTAAACAGATCACGACCTAAACTGTCAGTGCCAAAGAAGTGGCCTTCGGCACCGAAGCTTGGCGCGGAATGCAGTGCGTACCAGTCGGTATCATCAAATGCATAGTTACTAAACATCGGGCCAAAAATAACCGCCAAGGTGATCAAAGACAGAATCGTCAAGCTCACCATCGCCGCTTTATTTCGCATAAAACGGATACGGGCATCTTGCCACAAACTACGGCCTTCAATTTCCAATTGCTCGGAAAAGTTTTCAACCGCTTCTACATTTTCTTTTTTTGTCAGCATCATCGGTTGAGCCCCTTAGTAACGGATTTTTGGATCAATGTACGCCAGAACAATGTCGACAATGGCGTTGAAGATAATGGTCAAAGAACCAATCAGAATAGTGATACCCAATACTAGAGAGTAGTCACGGTTGAAAGCGGCGTTGACAAACAACTTACCTATCCCCGGCAGGCCGAAGATGGTTTCGATAACAACCGAGCCGGTGATGATACCGACGAAAGCTGGCCCCATATAAGAAACCACCGGCAGCAAAGCTGGCTTCAGAGCATGCTTGATGATGATGTAGCCGTAACCCAAACCTTTCGCTCGTGCGGTACGAATAAAGTTACTGTTAAGGGTTTCAATCATGCTGCCACGGGTAATACGGGCAAAAGTAGCCACGTACAACAAAGACATGCCCATCATTGGCAACAGCATGTATTTCATGCCACCGTCGTTCCAGCCACCAGCAGGTAGCCAGCCTAAATTGATAGAGAAGATATAGATCAGTACCGGGGCGAGAATAAACGACGGCATTACCACCCCGGCCATGGCCGTCGACATTATGCAGTAATCTATCCAACTGTTTTGCTTCAACGCGGCAATGGTGCCGACGGTGACCCCCATCACCAATGCAAAGATAAACGCAAAGAAGCCGATTTTTGCCGAAACAGGCAAGGCTTTGGAAACCAGCTCATTCACGGTGAAATCTTTATATTTAAAGGATGGGCCAAAATCACCTTGCACGATGTTGCCAAGGTACGTGGTGTATTGCTCAAATACAGGTTTATCTAGGCCATACTTGGCCTCGATGTTAGCCATCACTTCTGGAGGAAGTGGACGCTCGCTGGAAAATGGATTGCCTGGTGCAAAGCGCATCAGGAAAAAGGATATTGTAATTAGTACCAACAGGGTTGGTATTGCTTCAAAAATCCGTTTTGCGATGAATTTAATCATAAACTCCACCGTTCTTTTTAGTCTGTGACAGTAAAAATCTACTGGCTTGAAATGCCAGAAAGGGCACTGCTCTCATCCAGAGAGCAGCGCTTATTATCATGCTTCTTGCTGGTTATTATTCAGCAATGATGTACATATCTTTGGAAAACAGCTTGTCTTCTGCGTTGTTTGCAGGGTAGCCACCCACTTGTGGGTTAACCAGACGCGCTTTCACATATTGGTAGATAGGTGCAATTGGCATATCTTCGGCTAGCAGCTGCTCAGCCTGGATGTATAGCTGCTCACGCTCGGCATCTGAAGTAGAGTCCAGCGCTTTCGCCATGATCGCATCGTATGCCTTGCTGTTGTAACGAGGGTCATTTGAGCTGTTGTTGCTCTGCATTAAAGACAGGAAGCTTGATGCTTCATTGTAATCACCACACCAGCCAGCACGCGTTACGTCAAAGTCACCCTGACGACGAGTATCTAGGTAAGTCTTCCACTCCTGGTTTTCCAAGTTAGCGGTAACATCTAGATTCTTTTTCCACATAGAAGCAATCGCAACTGCAATCTTCTTGTGGTTTTCCGATGTGTTATAAAGCAGAGTGAAATTCAGAGGGTTACCTGGACCGAAACCGGCTTCTTCTAGCAGCTCTTTCGCTTTCGCGTTACGCTCTTTCTGAGTCATTTGACCGTACTCAGGCGTCACTGGGTTGAAGTTAGCTGTAATTTCAGGTGTTAGGAAATAGCCCGACTTCTGGCCTTGGCCAAGCAGCGCTTTGGTAACGATGTCACGGTCAATAGCGTAAGACAGGGCTTTACGGACACGTACGTCGTCAAAAGGCGCTTTTTGGTTATTAAAGCCGTAGTAGTAAGAACACAGGTTACCGGAGATAGACACTGAATCAGCGTGCTGCTTCTCAAGGCGACGGAAGTGCTCGTTTGGTAGTTCGTTGGTGATATCAATCTCGCCTGCTAGGAAGCGGTTCATTTCAGCAACTTGGTTTTCGATTGGTAGGAACGTAACCTTGTTGATAACGGTTTTGTCGTTATCCCAGTAGTTTTCGTTGCGAGTTAATACGATACGCTCGTTGACAACCCAATTGTCTAGCGTGTAAGCACCGTTACCCACGAAGTTTTCTGGTTTGGTCCAGTTATCGCCAAATTTTTCAACAACCTTGCGGTTTACTGGCTTAACGGTGGTGTGACCCATCATCTTAACGAAGTACGGTACAGCCTGCTCAAGTTCGATAACCAGAGTGTTGTCATCTGTCGCCGAAACACCTAGCGTGTTCTTGTCTGCTTTACCCGCGATAATTTCATCTGCATTCTTCATGGTGGTCATTTCTAGATACCATGAGTATGGAGACGCTGTCGCTGGATCAACAGCACGCTTGAAGCTGTACACGAAGTCGTGTGCAGTCACAGGGTCGCCGTTTGACCATTTAGCATCTTTGCGTAGGTGAAATGTGAAAGTGCGGTTGTCTGTTGTTTCCCAAGATTCTGCAACACCAGGAACCGTGTTACCGTTTTCATCTTGGTTAACCAAACCTTCAAGCAGGTCGCGGATGACGTGTGACTCAGGCACACCTTCAGTTTTATGTGGGTCAAGGGAAGCAACTTCAGTGCCATTACCACGAACCAATTCTTGCTTGGCAGCAAGCTTTACCCCTTCAGGTACATCAGCAGCAAGTGTGGAAAAAGAAGTGGCTGCTACAGCCATACCAGCACCCAGAAGAATCGCCTGGGTAATTTTATTCTTATACATGCATTAGCTCCAATACATCGTTAAATACGTCCTTGCGTTCTCCAGTCGGTGCCATCTCACAATATTTGCATCATTAATCCTAAACAATACAAAGCAAACCGAAGAATTGGTCAAAACATTATCAGGCATTGAAGTAATTTGCCACATTTTGATTACAAAAACAGACATAATTCTTAATGGAAGCCGAATAACCAGTACAAGCAACTAGTTGACAGTTTTGTTGCAGCCGGATGTGTCACAAAACCCAATATATAGAGAAAAATCCGCCAAATACGCCAAAAAAAAGTAATAATCGAATAATTAATTGTAGGGATGAATAAATATATAGCAGAAACGTCTTAAAGGGTTTACACCAACGCAATAAGTCAACAACATTTACGCAAAATCATGACATCTAGCTATAAAAAAAGCGCCTTTCGGCGCTTACTATTTATTCTCGCTATCCATGTTGATATTTGGGGGGACTTCATTTATTGATTGTTCTTTACCCTCAACCGTGGAATTGCGATCGTTGCTTATAGCTTCATCGAACAAACCATCGTGGTTGATATCTTCCATCATTTGCTTGATTCGACGATTAGACATTCTTTTGTGCTTCATGGAACCCTCCGCTGTTAACCACAGCAATTTTGACCCATAAATAATGTAATTTATGCCTTTGAAATACGCTGCCGCTGTTAGGTTATGTACTTCTGGCACAGCATAACTATGGCACAGGATCCGCATTTTTTCCTTCCTCTCTCCACAACAGCACCGCCGATATAATAACCAAACCGTATATAAAAAAACCTCAATAGATTAAGTTGTCACATACCTGAACTTTTCAACTTTGACACATTTATCTCACCACTGATTAACGCTACTATCGTTTTGTAGGGTAAATCTTTGGTTTAACCTACATTCCGTTCCCGTTCCGTTATCATTGAGAGTCAGAAAGTATGAGACCAGCTGGTTGTTTTTCGCGTCCAAGTCCTTCCCGCGTTCGCCACGGCTATGTGCCACCATCGCGCAAGCCAAAAGCAGAATAGCGTATCAACTAAACCTTGATAGACAAGTCTTCAAGCCCCTTAATGAGGGGCTTTTTTCGTTAACGCGGTATAACCGGAAACGGTTGATTTTGATCTGGTGTGGCAAGCGTCTCGGTTTCAGCCTGCAGGAGCTATTCCAGCTTTATAAGTCTGACGCACAGAAACCCTCTCAGGTACTACATATGTTCAAAACCATAATCACGCCAACAGAAGCTTAAACAGCAACAAGCCGATATCAACCGCTTGATGATGGAATTCAATGCAGCAAAAAGAAAATGCGACCCAACACCTGAAACAATTTGAGTAATTTTCCTCCTGATACCAATCTGGATAAGTCGTTGATCAAATATTTATGTAGGTTGGTATTCTACAGACTTGGCACTTCCCCTTCTTTCCATCTCCCAAAGACAAAAAGGCCCGGCACATGGCCGGGCAAAAAATAAATAAGACAATGAACGTTGAGAGGATTACCAGTAGACGCGGGCACCGATTGCGTAGAAGCTTTCGCTATCAACAGATTGTGCTTCAATCTGATTGTCGCTGTTTTTGTTGTTGTAGCCCAAAGTAGTACCATCACCATAGCCGTACTCGAAGTAGATTCGTGACCAGCTATTGAAGTGGTAGTCGGTACCGATGTAGAACAGCTTGCCGTCACCATCAACATTCAATGCTTTTGATTCTTGTTCTACATACTCGAAACCAGCGTATGCAGTTGCATTTTCAGCCCAGCTATAAGTGCCTGCAAGGCTGTAGCCATCTTCATCTATAGTGTCACCATTTGCTTTGTTCTTCAGCTCAGCGTTGTAGTAGGTGAAACCGACAAGTGCAGCACCGAATGTGTATTCAACTGTACCTTCAAAATAAGTATTTTCTAAATCAGCTGGAATAGCCTTAGAAACTTCGTAATCAGGTGTAATCTCAATAGTTTGAGTACCTACTTTGAATGCTTTATCACGATTCACACCACCACCAACGTGGAAGTTGAAACCACCATAACTAGAGGCAACGTAAAGCTCAGCTAGCTCTTGATTAGAGTCATCTTCCGATAGACCGTAGTTAGCTGCAACAATGAAATTTTCACCTTCATAGTTATATTTGATCAGCGAGTCATGGAGAGCGCCTGAAAGGGTTGAGTAACGTAGAGCAGTACCACCGAAGAAATATGAATAATCCGCGCCATAGATGTCATCCGAAACTAGCCATTGGCGACCAAAAGCGATCTTACCATAATCAGTGTCTACACCGGCGAAATGTAAACGGTTGTTCAGTTCACCACCATTCCCTTGAAGACCGAACTCAACCTGACCGAAAATATCTACCGAATCTGTAACTGCATACTGTGCCTGTACACCTGCACGTGAAGAGCCAGCATTCAAAGTAACATCATCATCCTCTGATTTTTCAAGCTGGGTACGAAGTTGGCCGTAAAAATCGACAAGAGCTTCATCGGTTTTTAGGATTTCCACGGCGGATGCCGAGTGAGCGAAAAGTACTGCTGGGATTGCTACTGCTAGAAGTGTTTTTTTCATTATTACTTACCTGTAATGATTTTATATTTTTGCTTAGGCTCATCCAGAGCCGAAATGAAACATATCAACAACAAAAAAAATCATCAACAGAGCAAAAAACTGACATAAAAAAATATCACAGCACTTTGCATCACACAAAAAAACATAAAACAAAAACATAAATAACCACAAAAAACCCAAATAACCTCATTAATATTCACTTTTCACCATGAGCCGTTCAGGATTTATTCAGCAACCAGGAGTCTAAATTACCATAATTATCAATAACTAAACCGAATAAGAACGTTACAAAAAAACCGAAAACGGTATAAGAAAAACAACCAACAGGTTACTTTTTGAACGCAACAAGAAACAAAACCGCAACAAGTGATACATTTTCCACGAGCCACAGCAAAAAAATACAATAAGAAACTTAGCTCACAGAAAAGGGAAATGATCTCTATCATTTCCCTTTTTAAGGTGGACGTAATTGAAAGGTAGTTTAAGCGGCTAGTGCAACGGAAGGCTAATTATCCAAATTTGGTGCTGTTCTTGGTGATATGCACCTTGCTCAATAATTTTATTTAAATACGCCATACGATGGTGCCCTTCCAGTAAATTGTATGGGGCTTTAAGCGACTTACCGTTTGTCATCGGTATATCTCGATCATAGCGAAGCACAATGGGAGCTTGTGGCCAAGTACCGGTTTCCTGCATCTGCTGCACCAACCAACTGCGCTGAAATATTGGGTTGGTCATGCGGCGCGATAATTTATCAACAACGTCTTGGTGAGGCGTATGAATTTGTGACTGAATTTGCTCACTGGTCCAAGACTCAAGTTCAAATCGCATTGACTGAAAATCCAACCAACCCCAGTTACAAAGTACCCCTTTCCAATGCCTAAAAAGCCACTGTTTTAGCACATCTTCAGGAAAATTAGGCAGGGCCTGACTGGCTTTTGGCAGCCACTCCTCCCAAGACTCACAGTGGCGGCCGCCAAAACCATCGGGTTCTAGTTCATAGAGTAGTCGATCGCTCCTGATCATAAGCATACTCCTCTGTTGCTTGATATTGCCTTAGACCGATTCCAATCGGCCACCATAACCATTCACTTTTAATGGTTATTTATACCCTTAAATTCAAAGTAGCACAGAGCTTGGTGAAAAAATAGATGAATAATAAAGAAAGATTATGCGGGCTTGAGGCTTGAGGCTTGAGGCTTGAGGCTTGAGGCTTGAGGCTTGAGGCTTGAGGCTTGAGGCTTGAGGCTTGAGCATATTGGCACCTGCATGATACAGGTGCCAGTATTACATAACTATTTTTGTTGCCAGCGATCGGCTGCGCTGGTATCAGTCTCGCGGGCATCTACCCAACGAGAATCGTCAGGTGTTTGCTCTTTCTTCCAGAACGGTGCGCGGGTTTTGAGGAAATCCATAATAAACTCGCAGGCTTCGAATGCCGCACCACGGTGGGCACTGGTCACGCCAACAAACACTATCTGATCGCCCAATGCTAGATCACCAACACGGTGGATCACGCGCGTCTTCAGCAACGGCCAACGTTCGCCAGCTTGCTCTACGATGGCAGCCAAGGACTTTTCAGTCATTCCTGGATAATGCTCCAGTGATAGACCGGTGACAGCATCACCTTGATTGAAATCACGCACTTTACCGACAAACGTGACTACCGCGCCGGCATCTGTCCCTTGGGATAATTGCTCATATTCATCAGCTACGGAGAAATCGTCAAACTGAACAGAAATCATGACTAGCCCCCGGTCACTGGTGGGAAAAAGGCCACTTCATCGCCATCTTTAATTTCGCTATTCAGAGAACTGATTGTCTGGTTAATCGCTACCAACAGCTTGCCCTGCTCCAACGCTAACGGCCACTTGTCACCTTTTGCGACCAGATGCTGACGCAACGCTTCAGCGGTAGCAAATTCAGCGGAGACTTCCAGACGATCAACACCAACAAGCTCTTTAACTTGTGCGAAAAATAATACGTTAATCATGATTCCACCTTGAAATGTCCAGATTTGCCGCCCGTTTTTTCCAGCAGACGTACTTGCCCTATCACCATATCTTTTTGGACAGCCTTACACATGTCATAAATGGTCAATGCCGCAACAGAGGCTGCGGTCAGCGCTTCCATTTCTACACCCGTTTTACCCGCCAGTTTACAACAAGACTCAATACGAACCATGTTTTCTGCTTCAATTGCTTCAAGCTGAACTTCAACTTTCGACAGCAGCAGTGGATGACACAGCGGGATCAAATCCCATGTCTTTTTAGCAGCCTGAATACCGGCAATACGAGCGGTGGCAAATACATCACCTTTGTGGTGCTGGCCAGAGACGATCAGCTCAAGAGTTTCCGGTGCCATATGCACAAATGCTTCGGCACGCGCTTCTCGGACCGAATCACTTTTTGCTGACACGTCAACCATGTTTGCTTCACCTGAAGCATTAATATGCGTAAATTGGTTCATCCGTCTGTCCCAAAAAAGAAAATTTGAAAAGGTGGCGATCAGCCACCAATAGAAGCAAGGTTTGGTGTCATGCCAGTATTGCCATCATCAAGAAAGTGACTGACCGCTTTTTCTGCCAAACCACCTTGGATACGGGCGATCAGCTCATCACGTTGTTCATCACGCTGAAGCAGATCGCGCAACTCCACACCATGATCACCAAACAGGCACAGGTGCAGTTTACCCAATGCAGAAACACGCAGGCGATTACAGCTCTTACAGAAATCTTTCTCGTAAGGCATGATCAGACCAATTTCACCCTTGTAATCAGGATGACAGAATACTTGTGCCGGACCGTCATTATTACTTTTCAGCTTAAGCACCCAGCCATTGGCAATCAGGTAATTGCGAATACTGACACCGGAGACATGATGATTATTGAACAAGTCGTCCATTTCACCAGTTTGCATCAGTTCGATGAAGCGCAGCTGGATTGGCCGAGTCTTGATCCAATCAAGGAACTGCGGCAGCTGCTGGGAATTAAGATCTTTTAACAATACGGTGTTGACCTTGACTTGTTCAAAGCCAGCATCAAACGCCGCATCAATGCCTTCCATGACCTGATTAAACATGTTCTCACCGGTGATCTGGTAGAACATTTTAGGATCAAGGCTATCAACACTCACGTTGATATGGGTCAGACCGGCTTCACGCCACTCATGAACATGTTTGGCCATACGGTAGCCATTGGTCGTCGTAGCGACTTTACGTATACCTGGTTGTTGGGCAACCGTGCGGATGATATCGGTAAAGTCACGGCGCAAGCTTGGCTCACCGCCAGTAATGCGTACTTTTGACGTGCCACACTCAGCAAACGCGCCTGTCACACGCTGAATCTCATCCAGCGTCAGGAAGGATGGCCTTCTCTTCTGTTGAGGGTGATAGCCATCAGGCAGGCAATAGGTACATTTAAAGTTACAGACGTCTGTAACCGACAAACGCAAGTAATAGAACTTGCGATGGTGATTATCTTCAAATTGTTTCGCCACGGAACACCTTTCCAAGTACGGGAGGCCGATTCATTTCTTTATCGACCCTGGTGACAACTAGTCACTGGCTTGAGTCACATATCCCCCACAATGAGGCACTTAGTGAAAAAAGCTCGGAGCATGGCAATTGTACCGCACAGGATAAAACCAAAATGCGCACAACAGCGTATAAGTTATAAAAATATCAGAGGAATAGCCATACAGGCAAACTCTCGTTTTTTTTCGTGCTGCATTCTACCTTTCAGCCGATTTCACGACAATACTACTAAAGGTAATACCCGTAAATTTTCTGACTATAAAGTGAGGACATTATGTCCAATATTATTGAATCAGCGACAATCGATGATATTGCCCTCTACTTACAACGTGAAGAAGGGCTCGATTCGACCCATGCCCATGAGCAAGCCAAGCTTGTGATCAGTGGCTTTATTGACATGCAGGAGAAAGGATTAATCAAAGGCTGGTACTTTGATGAGCAGAGCCACTTAGAGTTACTACCAAGCGATAACGCGATGAAAATAATTGCGAATCAAAAATAATTCGCAAAATGCAAATGCCTTATTGGTATTTTTTTGCATTTTAAAAAGATAAATAGAGTCAAACGCGCTGAAAACCTATTTTAAGCGGTATGTAATTTTGGTATCCCATTTGCAATGTCTATTTCATCAGACAATCAGCAACCGGATTAGACTATGAAAACTTACATACCGCTACTATTCCAAAAACGCCACGTCTTACCCGGTGGACGCATCCCTCTTCGTATTGCTCCCGGGCCACAAATGGCAGCATTCAAAGCCGCAATGCATGAAGGTAATAGCTTTGGTGTTTGTATGTTTGACCAAGATGAGCATGGCCACCATTTCTTTCAAATTGGTACCCGTGTCACTGTTGAAGACTTTGATATTTCACCCAATAACGGTTGTTTAATCGTTACTGTGGCAGGACACGAAAATTTCACGATAGATCATATGGAAGAAAATGACGAAGGCTTTTTCTGTGGTGATTGCCAGTTCATTCCGCCTTGGCCTGAAACCGAAGTTCGTCAAGATCAGCAAATCCTTGCTGAAAAGCTCAAACAAATGTTCAATAAACACCCGGAACTTGGTGACCTTCACCACAACAAGCAGTTTAATAATCTGAGCTGGCTGTGTCAGCGCTGGCTAGAACTGCTTCCTGTTCCAGCCAGTGAAAAGCAAATGCTGCTCAGTGCGCCTAGTTGTTCAGACACTTATGATTACCTGATCAGCATAATGAAACAACCACATTAACCGTTTTTACCGCTTCAACTGCCTACTAACCTATTGGCCCTCAACATGCTTGAGGGCGTTTCTTCACCCTCTCTACGCCCACATTCCGTGACATATATACCATCATAGGCACATAGTTTGTATTCATTACAACTAACGCGATACACTTCGAAGTATCTATTTAGCTCACATTTTTCAGCCGATGATACATCCCAGTACAGTGAAAAATATTACAGACGCCAAAATTGTCGCCATTGGTGGCGGCCACGGCCTTGGCCGTATACTCTCTGCCCTCTCCGAATTTGGCGAGAATGTAACCGGAATTGTAACGACAACCGACAACGGTGGCTCAACCGGTCGGATCCGTGCTTGCCAAGGCGGTATAGCTTGGGGAGACACCCGGAACTGTGTCAATCAGCTCATTACTGAACCATCTGTCGGGTCGATGATTTTCGAATACCGCTTTCGTGGCAATGGCGAGTTGAACGGCCATAACTTGGGTAACCTAATGCTTAAAGCACTGGACAACCTCTCAGTTCGTCCACTTGAAGCCATCAACTTGATCCGTGATATGCTCCAGGTCAAAACCCATATCGTACCGATGACCGAGCACCCAGCCGATTTGTCTGCAATGACAACAAACGGAGAGATCATCTGTGGGGAAACCAGTGTTGACGAATTGGCTAATGTGCCGCAGCGGCTTTATATCGAACCGGCAGTACCAGCGACCAAGGAAGCCGTTATCGCCATACAGCAAGCTGATATTATTTTTCTTGGCCCCGGCAGCTTTCTAACCAGTGTTATGCCGCCACTGCTGCTCAAGGAAATTGAGCAAGCCCTAAAAAAGAGTCAAGCACGAATTGTGTTCGTGACCAACTTGGATAAAGAAAAAGGTCCTGCAGGGATGATGAGTCTAACGCAGATGCTCACTTGGTGTGAGCGCTCCATGGGAGGGCGACAGATTGATACCGTGCTTGCTGACACACAATGCGAAGAGCTGGATGAAAAATACAACCAGCATATTACCTCACTTGCATCAAACAACCACCAATGGCGACATGACAGGGAAAAATTAAAACAAGCAATTCACAGGATTGTCATGGCTGGCTAGGCGCTTATACTCAATCGCCATACCTTCTACCATCTGCCTAAATTCAGGCAGGTGGTCTAGAATCCATTGATCTTGTCCTTGTCGGACACGGGATTCACATTCCTGTGCCATATCAGCGAGATCATCAGCGCCAAAGCTGGCAGCGCTACTCTTGATCGCATGGCTGATCTCTCGTACCTGTTTTATTGACGGTTGCTCTGAAAGCTGACGCTGGTACTGTTCCAATTCATCGCTAAATACATTGAGGAGTAATGTCAGAGTTTCCTGCCCGACCTCATCTTCCATACGCTTGATGGTCTCAGCATTAATTGTCGTTGTCATGTATTTCTCTCCCTACAACTAACCTTGTGCTTCCTGCCAGGTCTGTAATTTACGGTAAATTGTTGACGGGCTAACTTCCAACAAACCCGCAGCACGTGGAATATTGCCATCACAAGCATCAATAGCAGCCTGAATTGCGCGCTTTTCAACAATCCATAGTGGCTCAACCTGCGACTTATCTGTTATTGGTGTTACGCTGGACTCTTGTGAAGGAAACTCTCCCACCGGATTTCCAGCAACAACAGGTTGATGTGATGCAATTTTAACGCCACCTTGGTTAATTGGTGGAGGTACCATCTCCAATGAGACTTCTTGACCAGAATTTAGCACAACAATATTTCGAATAACGTTTTGCAGCTCACGAACGTTACCTTGCCAATGGTATTGCTCGAACAGGGCTTTCACTTCCGGTGAAAAGCGAGTGAAATCTTTACCCTCTTCAACAGACATCAATGCCAATAAGGCATGGGCTATCTCTAACACATCACCACCTCGCTCACGCAATGGCGGCAAAGTCACTGGAATGACATGCAGACGATAATAGAGGTCTTCACGGAAACGCCCTTCCTGGACTTCCAACCATGGATTACGGTTGGTCGCACACACAAATCGGACATCGACCGTACTGGTTTTGGAAGAGCCGACCTTTTGATACGTCCCGGTTTGGATAAACCTGAGCAGTTTGCTTTGCAAATCCAAATCCATTTCGCAAAGCTCATCGAGAAATAGCGTGCCTTTATTAGCAAGCTCAACCGCCCCCTGCCGCTCGGTCGATGCGCCAGTAAAGGCTCCCTTCACGTGGCCGAACAATTCACTTTCGATCAGCTCTTTCGGAATAGCTGCACAGTTAAGTGCAACAAAGGGTTTATTATTTCTCGGACTGGCGGCATGAACCGCCTCAGCACACACTTCCTTACCGGTACCGCTCTCGCCAGTAATAAACACCGTCGCTTTACTTGATGCTGCCGATTCAATAACACGGTAAACCGCCTGCATAGGTAAACTATTACCAATAAAGCCTTGGTACTGGGCACCAGACTGTTTTGAGTCAGACTGAGTCGTTTCGCCTTTTGCTTTTCTATCTTCGTCTTTCAAAGCATTATTGACGGTAACCCTAAGACGATCAGCCTCACAAGGCTTGATGAGAAAGTCTTTTGCCCCATAGCGCATGGCCTCGACCGCGACATCAATCGAGCCGTGTGCCGTCATAATCACCACGGGGATACTCGGATTATCCTGTTTAACGACCTCAAGTACTTCCATGCCTGCCATATCGGGCAAGCGCAAGTCGAGTAGGATAAGATCTGGCGTGACCTCTTTGACGAACTCTAGTGCCTCAGTCCCCGTACCAACGATAGTCACGGAGACACCCAAAGGATTGAGATATGACTTATATAACGCTGCAACTGATGCTGTATCTTCAACCATCAGAATACAGCGTTGATGTGATCTGCTTTCCATTGCCCCTCCAAGTCCTATCAATCTTTACTAATTGTAAACAAAAGAAAAAAAACGATGAGACTTTTTCTTTTGTTATTACTCAAATATAGCTAACACAAAGATTTTAGCATTATGAATCGCATATTGCTTTGCAAAATGCGAATTACATCCACAAATAATTACTATATACGGCTAATTTTGCTGTTAAGCCCTTAAAAAAGTGCAATCAAAGAGGACTATAAAAAGTTGGCACGCATACTGCTTTAATAAATATGACTCTTCCTGAGAGTCAACCTAGCCAACTGACGTTGTTTGTGGAATTATTTCACTAAAACAATGACGCCAACCGAACTCATTATCGGTTGGCTTTTTTTTGCCTATTTTTTACTGCCCCTGTTCTCTCGAAAGCTAGCTATTGGCAATAAATTGCTCTCTATAGGTGTGAATTTTATCCCTCAGCTCAGCTGCTTTTTCAAACTCCAGGTTCTGGGCTGCATCGTACATCTCTTTTTCCAGCTTAAGAATTTCCGTTTCCAACTCCTGAGGCGACATAGTGGAATACGTCCCCTTCTTCTCGGCAACCTTGTGAAGTTGGGCGGCGCGATTGGCTCTGTTACCCTTACCTGGCGCCCCCAGTTCCATAATGTCAGACACTTTCGTCTCGAGTGCCTTAGGGACAATGCCATTTTTGTCGTTATGGGCTCTCTGCTTATCACGGCGACGATTTGTTTCGCCAATCGCCCGCTCCATCGAACCGGTAATCCGGTCGGCGTACAAAATAGCCCTGCCCTCTAAGTGACGGGCGGCGCGACCAATGGTCTGGATCAATGAACGCTCCGATCGCAAGAAGCCTTCCTTATCAGCATCTAGGATCGCTACCAGCGACACTTCCGGCATGTCCAAGCCCTCACGCAACAAGTTGATCCCCACCAGAACATCGAATTCGCCCAACCGTAGGTCGCGAATAATTTCCACCCGTTCAACCGTATCGACATCTGAGTGCAAATAGCGCACCCTGACACCGTGCTCGCTTAGGTATTCGGTCAGATCTTCCGCCATTCTTTTGGTCAAGGTTGTCACCAGCACCCGCTCTTGCTTAGCTTCACGGATCCTAATCTCTGACAAAAGATCATCGACTTGGGTTGCTACCGGACGTACCTCGATCTCCGGATCCAGCAAGCCTGTTGGCCTCACAACCTGCTCTGCAATATCTTCTCCGGACTTTTCGATTTCGTACTTACCCGGGGTCGCTGAAATATACAACGTCTGGGGTGCCAAAGATTCAAACTCTTCGAATTTCAATGGCCGATTATCCAATGCTGAAGGAAGACGGAATCCATATTCCACCAAGTTTTCCTTCCGCGAGCGATCTCCACGGTACATCGCACCAATTTGCGAAACCGTGACATGGGATTCGTCGATGATCAATAAGCCATCAGATGGCAAGTAATCAAATAGGGTCGGTGGCGGCTCACCCTCAGCTCGGCCACTGAGATAACGGGAATAGTTTTCGATCCCTGAGCAAAAACCCAGCTCCATCATCATTTCAATATCAAACTGGGTTCGTTGGCTAATACGTTGCTCTTCAACCAATTTATTATTTTCTAGTAGCTGCTTTTTACGACTCTCCAGCTCAACTTTGATCCCTTCAATGGCTTCAAGTACCTTTTCTCGAGGGGTCACATAATGGGTTTTCGGATATATAGTACAGCGCGGTAAATCACGATTTAACAGCGTCCCCGTAAGGGGATCGAAAACACTAATGCACTCGACTTCATCATCAAACAGCTCAAGGCGAATGGCATCTTTTTCAGATTCCGCAGGGAAGATATCAATCACCTCCCCTCGCACCCTAAATGTTCCTCGTTCAAACGCCATATCATTGCGCTTATATTGCAACTCAGCAAGCCGGCGCAATATGTCTCGCTGATCGAGCATATCGCCACGGCGAACGTGCAACATCATTTTCAGGTAGGAGTCAGGATCACCCAGGCCATAGATAGCCGATACTGACGCAATGATGATGACATCGCGTCTTTCCATCATCGCCTTCGTCGCAGAGAGCCTCATTTGCTCGATATGTGCATTCACCGACGCATCTTTTTCAATAAAGGTATCCGTCGTTGGTACGTATGCTTCAGGTTGATAGTAATCATAATAAGAAACAAAATACTCGACCGCGTTTTCCGGGAAAAACTCCTTCATCTCACCATACAATTGCGCAGCCAAGGTCTTGTTCGGCGCCAAGATCATTGTAGGACGACCAGTCTCAGCAATAACATTGGCTACGGTGAAAGTTTTACCTGTACCCGTGGCCCCCAACAGGGTCTGATGGGCCAACCCGGCATCCAATCCTTCAAGTAACTGATTAATAGCCGTAGGCTGATCACCAGAAGGAGAGTAGCGGGAGGTGAGTGTAAAGGTTTTTGAGCTAGACTTATCCATCATGATTCCATACTGGCTATATGATCAGTGAACATAACATTGTGCAGCAGCTAACGAACATGTCAATAACTAGTAACTGCACCCTTTATGCCACTCATTGATACCGATAATGTTGACGCCGATGTCTTAAAACCTTCTTTGAAAGTAAAGAAATCATCCACGCCTCTGATTATGGACCTTAAGGTAAAGTGGTACATCAAAACTCACTGTTTGATAAGGGCGGCCAACTGGCCCCATAACACACTAATTCCCCCCAGTGGGCATTACCACCTGAGTTATTCTATCTGTCCAAATAAGCAATGCTTTCTCTTGACGGTAGTCGTTTAACCTCGTATTATCACCGCCCACGCGACAATCCTCGTCTGTTAACCCTTCAGTCAGTTTGAATTTCTTTTCTGTCTTCAAAACTGTATTTGTGAAAATTTTCCACAACTTATCCAAGATTTGATTTATATCAATTCACAACAAAATTGCATCGACATTTAAACTAAAGCAATCACTCTAACTTTTTATACCAGCACATTATTCCCCTCTATCCCTCCCCCTATAACAGTGGTTTATTGCATATTCGATCTTGCTCGCATTTTAACCGCAACGGCATCAAGATGAACTCAACCCCAAGTTCCCAAGGATCAATTAACACACTTATCCACAGTTTCCGTGGATAACTAAGCTAACCCCTTGTGCTGACTGGGCTGGTGGAAATCAAGCCCTTTTTAGACAACAAAATGACTAATGCATGAAATTTCTGCGAACAAAACATTAAGTGCACAAAAATCAACCAGCAATGAACTCAAGGCCATTTCATACCCATTCTGGCCAACCATTCAAGCACCCAAAAATGAACGTGCATCACCTTCAGCGACTTCAAGCCGCGAGGTTATAAAATCATCCACCAAAATGTTAATAACACATAATCTTGCATTAACTTTGCAGCAATGAATGGTGAAAAGGTCGTCGAAGTGGAAAAACCCTGCTTCTGGGGAGTTGTTATAGGTGCGACAAAGGAAGATAATATAAAGATCTTTTGCAAATAGTATTATGCGGTATGACTGAATACCTACTCCTTCTCGTAGGTACAGTGTTGGTCAACAACTTTGTACTGGTTAAATTTTTAGGACTTTGTCCCTTCATGGGGGTTTCCAAAAAACTGGAAACAGCCATTGGGATGGGCCTGGCCACGACTTTTGTACTCACACTCGCTTCAGTGTGTGCTTACTTAGTCGAAACCTATATTCTTGTACCTCTGGGGATCCAATACCTCAGAACGCTGAGCTTTATCCTTGTGATTGCGGTCGTCGTACAGTTCACAGAAATGGTGGTTCACAAAACAAGTCCAACCCTTTACCGCCTCCTTGGCATCTTCCTACCACTGATTACATCAAACTGTGCCGTTTTGGGTGTTGCTCTGCTCAACATCAACGAACGACACAACTTTATTGAATCAGTTGTGTATGGTTTTGGTGCTGCAGCTGGTTTCTCTCTGGTACTGATTCTGTTCGCTTCAATGCGTGAGCGAATTGCTGCCGCAGATGTACCCGCTCCATTTAAAGGAGCTTCAATTGCCATGATCACTGCAGGCTTGATGTCACTTGCCTTTATGGGCTTTACTGGATTGGTGAAACTGTAACATGAGTGGATTAATCATTGCTGTGATTGCCATTGCAGCCCTGGCAGCTATTTTCGGCCTTGTTTTAGGCTTTGCCTCGATCCGGTTCAAAGTCGAAGCCGATCCTATCGTCGAGCAAATTGATGCGATTTTACCGCAGACACAATGCGGCCAGTGTGGCTATCCAGGCTGTCGCCCTTATGCAGAAGCCATCGCCAACGGTGATGCCATTAATAAATGCCCGCCAGGTGGCCAGCAAGCCATCGAGAAGCTAGCAGACTTGATGGGGGTTGAAGTTCAAGAATCAGCCCATGATGCTGAGAGAAGTATCAAGAAAGTGGCCTTCATTCACGAAGACATGTGTATTGGCTGTACCAAATGCATTCAGGCTTGCCCGGTCGATGCTATTGTCGGTGGCACCAAAGCACTTCATACCGTCATTAAAGATGAATGTACCGGCTGTGACCTTTGTGTTGCGCCTTGCCCAACTGACTGTATTGAAATGGTGCCGCTAGAAACAACGACAGAAAACTGGAAGTGGGATTTAAACCAGATCCCAGTTATAAACATTCCAGTAGATAACACTGAAAGTACGGTGAAGTAGCATGCTGTCTATTATTGAACAAATTAAGCAGGGTCAGCTGTGGGACTTCCCAGGCGGTATTCACCCATCCGAAAATAAAACACTATCGAACCGTACTGCAATTACACCAGCTGGCATCCCAGACGAGCTGGTGTTACCGCTCAAGCAGCACATCGGGACCAAAGGCGAGATCCTCGTCAGTGTCGGCGACAAAGTACTAAAAGGCCAGCCACTGACCAAAAGTGACATGAGTATGTGTGTACCTATTCATGCCCCGACATCTGGTACCGTGACGGCGATTGAACAAAGAACCACAGCTCACCCTTCTGGCCTTAGCGATTTAAGTGTTGTCATCAAGAGCGATGGCGAAGATCTGTGGGGATCACA
Organism: Photobacterium sp. DNB23_23_1; assembly: GCF_052873815.1. Taxonomy (NCBI): domain Bacteria; kingdom Pseudomonadati; phylum Pseudomonadota; class Gammaproteobacteria; order Vibrionales; family Vibrionaceae; genus Photobacterium; species Photobacterium sp. DNB23_23_1. The sequence goes on from NZ_JBNNXT010000006.1 coordinate 177,529, forward strand.
ACATAAGATTGCCGATTACGAATCACTTGAACCTGCAGAGCTGATCGATGCGATCCGCCTAAGCGGGATAGCTGGTCTTGGTGGTGCAGGTTTCCCTACCGGACGTAAACTGCAGGGTAGTTTAGGGCTGGCCGATATTCTGATCATTAATGCAGCCGAGTGTGAACCGTACATTACTGCCGATGACCGCTTGATGCAGGACTATGCCGCTGAAGTGGTCGAAGGGATACGGATCCTACGCCATATCGTGAAGCCAAAGCTCACCTTGATCGGTATTGAAGATAACAAACCGGATGCGATCAAAGCGCTTGAAAAGTGTGTCACTCCAGAAGACAACATTATTATCCGAGTGATCCCGACCAAATACCCTTCTGGTAGCTCCAAGCAACTGGTTAAAATACTTACCGGCCGCGAAGTACCGAGTCAATCGCGTTCATCTGCTGTCGGTGTTGTGGTGCAAAACGTCGGGACGGCCTTTGCCGTCAAGCGTGCTATCATTGACGGCGAGCCATTGATCGAGCGTGTCGTTACCCTAACCGGTGAAGCATTCAAACAGCGTGGCAATGTATTCGCACGGCTCGGTACACCTATCGCCTTCCTGCTCGACAGCTATGGTTACAAGCCTGATAGAAAATACCCCCGTGTAATTATCGGTGGCTCTTTGATGGGTTTCACCCTACCCCATGCCCATGTGCCGATCACCAAGATCACTAACTGTATCTTGACACCTAAACGTCGCGAACTGCCACTTCATACTCACGAAATGGCCTGTATCCGCTGTAGCGCCTGTGCTGATGCTTGTCCGACATCACTGTTGCCACAACAGTTGCAATGGTATGCCAAAGATAAAGACTACGACAAATGTGAAGAGTACAACCTGTTCGACTGTATCGAATGCGGTGCCTGTGCCTATGTTTGTCCGAGCGAAATCCCACTGGTTAACTACTACCGTAAGGCTAAAGCTGAGATTTGGGCTAACCAGCAAGAAGCGGCAAATGCCGAACGTGCTAAACAGCGCTTTGAAGCCAAACAAGCCCGATTCGAACGCGATAAAGCCGCCCGCGAAAACCGCTTCAAGAAAGCAGCTGAAGACAGACGCAAAGATATGGCCGCAAAAGGCGGTGATGATGCCGTTGCAGCCGCTATCGCCCGGGTTAAGGCCAAACAAGCTGCAGCCACACCTGACAATGCAACTCAAAAGCCTGCCGTTGCTGCTGCTATTGCCCGCGCTAAAGCCAAGCAAGCAGAGGCTGCCAATTCAGATAAAGTAGCACCTAAGATTAACAGTGCCGTACCTGACAACAGTGACATGGCGAAGTTACGAGAAGAGCGTAAACGCCAAGCCCGCGAACGCAAGGCGGCTAAACAAGCAACATCAGAAAATACACCAGAAAACGTGTCAGATACTGCTTCCAACCAATCTGCCGACAGCAAGAAAGATGCGGTTGCTGCAGCAATTGCCCGCGCCAAAGCCCGTAAAGCGGCCCAAGCCACGGAAAGTGAGCCGGAACAAGCTGATACTCCAGCCACTGATGCCGATCCGAAGAAAGCCGCTGTCGCCGCCGCAATAGCCCGTGCCAAAGCCCGTAAGGCTGCCCAACAGGCGCAAGCCGAATCGGCTGAAGAAGCGAAACCTGAGAACGCTGAATCAGCACAAGCCGAGGTCGATCCGAAGAAAGCCGCTGTCGC